>DOYO01000121.1 GCA_003518475.1 Acholeplasmataceae bacterium | reverse complement strand
TAACATCAATGGCGCTCGCAGTGGGAGTCATCAGACTTGCCCAAAACAATACGCTCGTTCAGGAATTATACTGTATAGAAATGCTCGCTAGAGTCGATACGCTATGCTTGGATAAGACTGGTACCATCACCGATGGAACCATGACTGTCAAGAGCATCATCGAATATAAGAATGAAACAGGCTTGGCATTAAAGAATATCATTTCCGCGATGCTCAATGCTCAAAACGATCAAAACTTAACTTCAGATGCGCTTGCAGACCGTTTCGGTACTGCAAAGCGGATCCGTCATAAAGAATTGATTCCATTTTCTAGCTCCAGAAAGTTCAGTGCGGTTCAATTCGACCGATATGGAACATTTATCCTAGGCGCTCCAGAATTTGTTGTCAAAGAAGGATTTAATGCAATCGCCAAGGAAGTTGACAAACAAGCTTCTGACGGTTACCGTGTACTCGTTGTCGCATATACGAATGCGGAAATCACGAACAATCAAATCTTAGGCAAGGTTGAACCTTTAGCCTTGATCATGATTGAAGATACGATCCGTCCTGACGCAATCGATACGATTGAATACTTCAAGTCGCACAATGTGGATGTCAAGGTTATCTCCGGGGACAACCCAGCGACAGTATCCAGAATTTCCCAACGCGCAGGCATCGCAAACGCAGATAAATATATCAGTTTAGAAGGCATGCAGGATAAGGAAGTTGTCAGATCCGCTTCCAGATATACGGTCTTCGGACGTGTTTCTCCTCAACAGAAGAAACTTTTGATTGAGTCCTTGAAAAATAACGGACGCACCGTCGCCATGACTGGTGACGGCGTCAACGATATTCTTGCCTTAAAGGAAGCCGACACATCGATTGCGATGGCATCAGGCAGCGAAGCAGCAAGAAACGTATCGCATCTCGTCTTATTGGATTCGAATTTCTCATCCATGCCCAAGGTCGTGAGTGAAGGAAGAAGAGTCATCAATAATGTGCAGCGTGTTTCTACGCTCTTCTTAACAAAAACCATATTCTCATTCTTGCTGGCGGTCGTCGCGATTGTCAGACAGGGTGTCTATCCAATCGCTCCAAGCCAGCTCGTCTTGATTGACTATCTGGTCATCGGTATTCCTTCATTCTTCCTGGCATTAGAACCAAACAACAAGCAGGTGAAGGGAAGATTCCTTTATAACATCATCAAGGCAGCCTTGCCAGGCGCTTTGGTTGTCATGATCAACAGTTTGATCATCTTTGGATTTGAATCAGCTCTAGGCATGACGGATAAGGTCACATCGACGTTGATTGTCATCTCCGCAACCGTCGTATCCCTGACTGTCTTATATAGAGTGTCGACGCCTTTCAACAAGATGCGCCGCGTTCTATTCCTGATTATGGTCATCGCGTTTGTCTTGGCAATCGTCTTCATTCCATATTTCTTCGACTTCTCACCGTTCTATCTGCAGGATATTTACACGGAAGTTCCATTGACAGTTCCACAAATCCTATTATTGGTTGTGCTCGCTCAAGCAACATTCCCGTTGATGTATATTCTATCAAACCTTTATGGATGGGTTAAAACATTCATTCGCACTGTGTTGAACAAGCTTGCAGACATGCAATAAACTTTAGAGCGCACAAGCGCTCTTTTCTTTTCAATTTTTATCAAGTTATTTAGGGATTTAAAAAGACTGTTTTCATACAATAACCCTGGAGGGATAAATCATGATTGTTTACGGAAAAAATGTAATTAAGGAAGCCATATTCGCAAAGAGACCCATCTATCAAGTCTATATTGATGATAAAATCAACGATCACCACTTTTTAACTTTTTTAAAGGATCACGATATTTCATTCAAAAGAGTTTCGAAGGGCGAACTGAACAATATGTCTGAAAACGGCTTGCATCAGGGTGTTGTCGCTGATATGAAGGCTTATCAGTACTATGAAATGGATGATATTCTCAATCCATCAAAGATCCAGAGATTCATGATCCTAGACGGCATCGAGGACCCGCATAATCTAGGGGCTGTGATGAGAACCGCAGAAGCGACGAAGCTTGACGCGATCATCATCAGCAACAGAGGACAAGTGACGCTTAACGCGACCGTCGCCAAGGTATCTTCAGGCGCGATCGAGCATGTTCCAGTCATCATGGTAGGAAACATCAACCAAGCCATTAAAAAGCTGCAAGACAATTTCGTTTTGGTCGTCGGCACCGACGGAAGTTCTGAAAAGACCTATAATGAAATACCTTTAGATCGTTCGCTTGCTATTGTTTTGGGTAATGAAGGTGAAGGTATTCGTCCTTTAATCAAACAAAACTGCGACTTGCTGGTTAAAATTCCGATGTATGGAAAAATTAACTCGCTCAATGTCAGCGTGGCTGCGGCATTGATGATGTACGCAACACTGAATAAATAATATGCTCTATGTGATGAATGATTATGAGCTGATTTATCTCATCCACTCCGAGAATGATGAAGCCGCTTTGGACTTCATGTTTAAAAAGTATCATAAGTTCATCTGGAAATATATCCATCTGCTTGAGGTTGAAACCAAAGAGCATGATGATCTGCATCAAGAAGGTGTCTTGGTCCTGCATAAGGCGATCAAAACATTCGATGAATCGAGAAACAAAAGCTTTACCAGATATTTTGAATTGATCTTAAGAAGGCAGCTTTATCATTTGAAAAGCAATTTGCCGGATTATTACCTGTTTGATAATACGGATTTCTGCAAAGGAGCTTCTTATATTGAAGAAGAACCTGAGTATATTTCTTTGAATTCTGATTTGGAAAATACGGTTTATAAGGAATATTTTTTGAACAGAAAGCCGGTATCTCAAATCACGAGAGAGTATCTCTATTCAAAAAAACAGGTATATAATACCATCTTTAGGATTAAGGAAAAATATAAAATTATGATATAATATGATAGGTAGTTGACTAAGTCATTGAGAAGTGTTAAAATACACTTGCTATAATGACCACACAGAGGTGGTTTTTTAATGCGCGAGAAAATAATTTTAGTATGTACCCAATGTTTGGAAAGAAATTATACGATTACAAAGAATAAGCAAACACAAAAAGAACGTATCGAGATCAATAAATTCTGTCCAAGATGTAACAAACACACCTTACATAAGGAAAGTAAATAGGAGGCTTTTTATGGCAATCAAGCAAAAAACTGTAGAAACAAAAAGTAAATTAATCGAAGTCCTAACGACTGAGTACAAATGGGAAAATCTACTTTTAGGTATTTTAGCAACCCTATCTGGAGCACTCGCTTTGATGATCATCAGCGGGAATTCATTACTCCAAATCAATGAAAACTTTCCTATTTTAGGACAAGGAAACAATGGTGTCATCTTCGCATGGGTATTGTTCGCAATCTCCGTTTTCGGATTGATCCTTGTTATCTATCCATTCTTCTTGCCAGCAATTCCAGAATTAAAGAAAATTACATGGCCAACATTTTCAAAGTTTGTTGATCACAGTGTCCGTGTTTTGATTTTCTTGTTCATTTTGACTGGTGTCATTCTGCTTTATAACCTACTCATCATCCGCTTACTCGGTGGCATTCTATGAGTCAAGCTGTTAGATGGTATATTATTCAAACCTATTCAGGTTATGAAAATGCCGTCAAAAGCGACTTAGAACGACGTGTGGAAAGTATGGGAATGTCTGATTTTATTTTTAGAGT
The DNA here is from genome assembly GCA_003518475.1 of Acholeplasmataceae bacterium. Taxonomy (GTDB): domain Bacteria; phylum Bacillota_I; class Bacilli_A; order Acholeplasmatales; family Acholeplasmataceae; genus Peloplasma. Next base: position 15,429 of record DOYO01000121.1, on the reverse strand, counting down.
CATTGTCCCAGAAGAAACCGTTATCGAGAAAAAAGCTGACGGAAAAGAAAAAGAAAAAATTAAACAGCTCTTCCCAGGGTATGTTTTCGTTGAAATGATGGTTACGGACGAATCATGGTTCGTCGTGAGAAATACACCACGTGTTACAGGATTCCTAGGATCATCAGGCGGAGGAACTAAACCAGTTCCGCTCGCACCAGATGAAATCAATCAGATTCTACTGAAGATCGGTGTCATCAGCAAGCCAACATGGACACACCTTCTTGGCAAGACTGTTGAAGTTATTTCTGGCACATGGACAGGTCTTAAGGGCGAAGTCGTATTCGTTGATAATGATCAGGAAAAACTGACTGTGGATCTTGATTTGTTCGGACGTGCGACACCTACGGAATTCAGTGTTGAAGAAGTCAAAGAACTTAAAGAAAACTAATAGAATCCTTCTTAAAAAATCTTCATGTCCGCCAGCGTTGAATCGATGGCGGATTTTTGTATAAAAATATAGATGGAAAGCGGGTTATCACATGTTCATTACGGGAATAAAAATCATATTTTCGGGAGTATTGTTACTCTATTTTGTTGTATTTCCAATCTACATCTTGATTCAGAAAGGAGACTTGGATTCACCATTCACAAAAATAGATGTAACTGACATTAAAAAGAGAAAAACAGCAATCATCGTCACGCTGATTGCCGGTGTGTTCATCTTTCTTCTATCTCTTTATATGAATGGATTTTTGCCATCAGATTTTTTAGTTGAATTCAGTAATTCCTATTGGAGCGTATATATATTGATTTTCATAGCATCCATCATGGATTTGAGAAGCTATAGAAAAAGAGAAATAGAACAGGCACCATACCGCATCTTCGTATTGATTTGCACCATACTTTTAGCCCTTGCGTCGATTATCCTTTTAACGACTTCAATCATCACCTATTATGGGTAGATCTTGAATGATTTCAATGATGAATCTATAATAAATGAACATAAAAAGATTTATTTCAATATCGTTTCATTGAAACACTTGTAGGTCTTGCAGAAGTGTGCTATCATTAAAGATATTTGGCGTTTATAAAGCCGATATAGGAAACTCAATATGCTCCATCTCACCAAGAAACAAATCATCTTAGCCTTGTTAGTCATCAATCTCTTGTTTACCTCGGGGATGACTTTTGCATTCTGGGCAAGTTCCATCTCAGGAAACAGTGGAAATAATGATGGATTGATTAATATTGGGGATTGGGGAACACCCATTTTCACACCGAGTGAGTTCTATACCTTCGCTACAAAAACGAACAGTTTGGCTACAGATAACTACTATATTGCAAACGACATTGACTTTACTGGTTTTACATGGACGTATAACGCAACAAACAACGCAGTGACATTCAGGGGAACGTTGAACGGGAATGGAAAAACACTTTCTAATCTCACCATCACGAACACAAGTACCAGTTATTTATACAACGGCATTTTTCCAAGAATCAACGGAGCGACAATTCACGACTTAACACTCGAAAATATCAATACGGTAACCACCTTGACTGGCACCTCACAACGATCCGGATTGATTGCGGGTAACGCTTGGGGTGGAACCAATACGTTGACCAATATCACCATCATTGACTCAGGTTCACAAGGCAATTCAACCAATGGTGTCGGTGGGCTGATTGGAAATGTCCAAAATTCAACAACCATTCTCAATTTAAATAATATCAAGGCGACGAATTTAAGAGTATTCAATAGAAGTGCCTATGTTGGCGGCCTTGTCGGAAGAATCAGTACTTCAGGCGCACGTGTAACAATGAATGATGTAGACTTTCAAGGACAGGTATACGCATATACATCATCAGGATATTCTGGCGGTTTGATTGGATATACGCCTTCAGGTTCATACTTCACATTAAATCGGGCGATTGTAGAAGCCACATTTCAAAATACATTGGTTACCAANNGCAGCAGTAGGAACAGTTTCAGGAAGAGATGCGACACAAGCGACGCTACTCAGGACCTATCACTCCTATGTTGCTTATCGTACAGCGACTGGAACAGTCAGTTATACTCAAACAGGTCAAACAGGACAAATGGCAACGGTTGTCAGCGCGACAGCGATGCCAACATCTGTATGGTGGGACGGTTTCTATGTCAATCTGGTTGCTGGAAATACAGACTGGATGCAGACCCCGGTTACAGGAAGACCTTATCTCAATAGAGTATAAAAATAAAAAAAGTAGCAGTTTGCTACTTTTTGTTTTAAAGAACTCTGATGATGATGCGTTGTTCAAGAGGGTCGAGTAGATATTTATAATGCTCATCGACAAGGATGGTAACACGGTGATCTTGAAGTCTTCTGGTGAATGCTGGGTAATTTTCTTTTGGAACAACCAATACATAAGATTTTAATCCAACCTGCTTTTCACCATTCAATGGGGCATCCCCATTCCAGATATTTAATCCGAGATGGTGGTGGTATCCTTGGTCTGATATGAATAATGCTGATTTCATATAATTCAGTACAACCTGAAAACCTAACGCTTTGCTGTAAAATTCTTCTGCATCCTTAAGATTTCCAACATGAAAATGCAAATGACCCATGATGGTCTGTTCGCTGATGTTCAAATATGGTGTTTGAGGAAGTTCCTTCATCACGCTTTCGATATCCATCGGTTTCGTGAACATGGTCATTTTTCCATGTTCCAATGGCCATTCGCTTTCTAGTCTATCTTTATAGATTTCAATTCCGTTTCCATCGGGATCATCTAAATAGATCGCTTCACTCACTCCATGATCCGAAGCTCCAGTGATTGGGTATCTCTTATCGATCAATTGCTTGATGACATGTGCGAGCGACCCGCGGTCAGGAAGCAGAAGGGCAAAATGATATAACCCGAGCGTGATACCAAGCGGGATGGCGTTTCTATCTTCCAAAAGGATAATCAACGGGTCTTTTCGGTTTGCTGAAAGCACGGTTTTATTTTGGAATTGTTCAATGACTTGCAGCCCCAAAATCTCTTGATAAAATTCAAGTGATCTCTTGATATTTTTGATGAGCAGGGTGATTTCCTGAAAATGCATGCTAGTTGATTCATGATATATAGACATGGGAACACCTCCATTTTCATTTTATAACTTATTTAGAAATCATGTATAAAAATTGCGTAAATTCAGCGTAAATATTAAATAAATGCAAAAAGTAAAGCAATTATTGTGTTAAATTGGAAAATCGCTGTTATAATACTTATCGATAACGGAGGAATTATATCATATGAAAATTGAAATTTGGTCAGATTTTGCCTGCCCGTTCTGCTACATCGGCAAGAAAAGATTTGAACAGGCACTATCGGAATTCACACACAACAAACATGTAGAAGTGATCTACAAGGCTTACCAGCTTAACCCAAACGCACCTAAAAAAATGGATGGGACAGCTTATGAGGCATTCGCCAAAGGCCATTCCACAACGGTTGCTCAAGCGAAGGACAGATTTAAAATGTTCACAGAAAATGCGAAGACCGCAGGATTGGTTTATAACTACGATCAAATCCAAATGACGAACACATTTGATGCGCATCGCATCGCGAAATGGGCGAACCAATTCGGAAAAGAAGATGCATTGACCAATCGTTTGATGAAGGCTTATTTCACAGACGGACTCAACTTAGCAGACCATCAAACACTCGCGAACTTAGTCTCTGAGCTTGGAATGAATAAGGATGAAGCATTGACTGTTTTATCATCCAATCAGTACAAGGATCAAGTGCTTCAAGAAATCCAAGAATCCAGAACCATCGGCGTACAGGGCGTTCCATTCTTCGTTTTAAACCGGAAATACGGTATCTCAGGCGCTCAACAAAAAGAATACTTCTTAAATGCATTAAATCAAATCTGGTCAGAAGAAAATCCTTTAAAGACTCTAGACAACAGCGACAGCGATGCTGCTTGTGAACACGAGGAATGCGGATTCTAAAAAAGAATACCTTCGGGTATTTTTTTAATGATATAATGGGTGTGAATCACAACGGAGGTATTAAAAATGAATCTTATAGGTAATTTGATTTGGTTTATATTTGGTGGCTTTATTGCGGCATTACTCTGGTTTATCGCAGGGCTTTTACTTTGCGTAACCATTATCGGGATTCCCATCGGTATGCAGTTCTTCAAGTTTGCACGCCTTGTTTTATTTCCATTTGGAAAGGAATTACAAATCAATTTTGACAGACACCCTATCTTAAACATCATCTGGGCGATTCTCTTCGGATGGGAAATGATGATTGGTTACTTAGGTATTGCAGCCCTTTTCGCAATCACGATCATCGGTATTCCGTTCGCCATTCAATGGGTTAAGCTCTCTATGCTTGCCTTACTTCCATTTGGAGCGGAAATTAAAAACATTTAACCAAGTTTCTTGTTGACAAAGCATACCCTTAATGATAGAATAATATCGCGTGTGAAAGCACACCATAGTGGAAGAATGAAATTCATACCACATACTTATGTAAAGAAGGAGGTTGTGTCTCATGGCAAAAAAAGTTGTAAAAGTTGTTAAATTGCAAATAGCAGCAGGTAAAGCTAATCCGGCTCCCCCAGTAGGTCCAGCACTTGGTCAAGCTCAGGTAAACATTCCGGCGTTCTGTTCACAGTTTAACGAAGCAACTAAGGATCAAATGGGATTTGTTGTACCAGTAATCATCTCGGTTTATGATGACCGCACATTTACGTTCATAACAAAAACCCCACCTGCAAGTGACTTACTTAAAAAAGCAGCAAATATCAAATCTGGCTCTAAAAACGCTAAGAAGGATAAAGTAGCTACGATCACACGTGATCAAGTAAGAGAAATTGCAACAAGAAAGATGCCTGACTTAAATGCGTATACTGTAGAAGCAGCAATGAAAATTATTGAAGGTACAGCACGTCAAATGGGTATCACCGTAGTAGACTAATTTAGATGATAGCTATCTAAATTGTGGGAGGAGAAAACCCCCCGCTAGACCACATTTTAGGAGGAAGAATATGAAAAGAGGAAAGAAATACCTTGAGGCTGCAAAACTCATCGATAGTACGAAGAAATATGCAGTTGACGAAGCCGTAAGCTTAGTCAAGAAAACCTCATTTGTTAAGTTTGATGCTACTGTTGAAGCAGCGTTCCGCTTAAATCTTGATCCAAGAAAAGCAGAACAGAACTTAAGAGGCGCTCTTGTATTGCCATACGGTACAGGTAAAGTTTCCCGAGTTGTAGTCATCGCCCAAGGCGAAAAAGCGAAAGAAGCAGAACTTGCTGGCGCTGATTTCGTCGGAGCAGCAGAACTCATTCAAAAGATCGGCGCAGGCTGGTTCGAGTTTGATGTGATGGTTGCTACACCGGACATGATGGGACAACTTGGTAAATTAGGTCGTATCTTAGGACCAAAAGGCTTAATGCCAAACCCTAAGACAGGAACAGTTACCTTAGACGTCACAAAAGCAGTCAAGGATATTAAGAACGGTAAGATTGAATATCGTACAGACAAAGTCGGTAACATTCATGCTCCAATCGGACGTGTATCATTCACAGACGATAAGCTTGTTGCAAACCTACATGCACTGCACGAAACACTTGCTCGCCTTAAGCCAACCACAGTCAAGGGAACCTATATGAAGAATATTACAATATCTTCAAGCATGGGACCTGGTATCAAAGTTGACGAAGAATCATTAAAAGTTGTAAAGTAATTTAAAAGAACTGAATCTGCCAAAGACAGTGGGTGCACTTGCTTAATTTCCCACCGAGGTGAAACATAATCTAACGATTACTATCTCTCTTTTGTCTTTCGGCACAGAGAGATTTTATTTTTCAGAAGGAGGCATTTCATGCAAAAAGAAATATTACAGCGTAAAGCGGATGCGGTACGCGAATTAACTGAAAAGCTTGGACGTGCTACAACGGTTGTTGCCTTCGATTATCCTGGATTGACAGTAGAAGAATTTACTAAACTACGTCACCAGTTAAGAGAAGCAGGCTGTGATGTCACAGTCTATAAGAACAATATTTCAAGAAGAGCGTCAATTGCTGCTGGATACGGCGAAATGGCTGACAAACTTGTCGGCGGTAAAGCTTTAGCAATTAGCTATTCTGATGTTGTTGCACCCGCAAAAATCGTTTACGAATTTGGCAAGACGAACAAGATTGTTCAAATTCAAGCAGGTATTGTAGAAGGTAAAGTCGCTAACGTACAACAAATCGTCGCACTTGCAACATTACCATCGAGAGAAACATTGTTGACAATGTTGGCAGTAGGACTGTTGACTCCAATCCGCGAACTCGCAGTTGGACTTAACATGATTAGCAGTAACGAATAAGAAAAATTAGGAGGAATTATAAAATGGCAAAACTAACAAAAGTAGCTTTTATCGAAGCTCTGAAAGAAATGACTTTATTAGAAATCAAGGACCTAGTTGATGGTCTAAAAGAAGCATTTGGTATTGATCCAACTGCAGTATCCGCAGCTCCAGCAGCAGCTGCAGCAGCAGTCGTAGAAGAACAAACAGAATTCAATGTTATTCTTAAGACTTTTGGTGCAAACAAGATTGCTGTCATCAAGGTTGTAAGAGAAGCTACAGGTCTAGGATTAGCTGATGCTAAGACTTTAACTGAAACTCCAAATGCATTAATCAAGGAAAAGATTAAGAAAGACGATGCAGCAGCTCTTAAGAAGACTCTTGAAGACGCAGGCGCTACCGTTGAAGTCAAATAAGTACTAAGTTGAGCGAAGTTTAACCTGGGATTTCTTCTCGGGTTTTTTCGCTGTTTTAGGGGGACCAATGAGTCATTACTTTTTAAACGATTCAAAACTCGATCATCAAATCAAAAGCTATGAAGTGCATCTTCAAGGAACTCTATTTCGTTTCTTCACCGATCTCGGTGTGTTCTCAAAGGAATATCTTGATTTTGGCACGAAGGTTTTAATCGATTCAATCGAGCTGGATACACAAATTAAAACAGTGATTGACATGGGATGCGGCTATGGCCCCATCGGTCTTTTCATTGCGAAAACTTATCCTGAAAAACAAGTATATCTCTATGATATCAATGAACGCGCACTTGCTTTATCTGAGAAAAACATGGAAGAAAACAAGATAAAAAATGTTGTAATTGAACAAAGTTTCTTGTTTGATGCTGTGAAGGTTAAAGCAGATGCCATTATCACCAACCCACCGATCAGAGCGGGCAAGGATACCGTCTTCAAATTATATGAAGACGCTTATTTAAACCTGAATCCAGGTGGTATTTTCTATGCGGTGATTCAAAAGAAGCAGGGTGCTCCCTCCTCTTTCACCAAATTGACAGAGGTTTTTGGCAATTGTACAGTTATTGATAAAATCAAAGGATATTGGATTCTTTTCGCTAAAAAACAGTAGAATGCATTGACTATTTACAAACCATATGATATTATAGTTAAATGCATAATAATGTTTTAATTCTATATTATATTATAATAAATATTGATTTCCAAATACGATAGGAGTGTGGATTATGGGATATCGAAGCGTCGAATACGGCAAAAAAGCAGTGCGCAGAAATTACTCAAGAATGCGTTATGACATTGACTTGCCGGATCTTATTGAGATTCAAACCAAATCATTTAAGTGGTTTATCGATGAGGGAATCAGAGAATTATTAACTGATATTTCTCCAATTGAAGGACATAATGGCGATTTGAAATTATATTTCGAGGAACATTATTTGTCCGAACCCAAGTATGATATTCAAGAATCGAAATTAAGAGATGTGAATTATGCGAAACAACTCTCTGCTCGTGTGAAACTTGAAAACGCCGTCACAGGCGAAGTGCGTGAAAACATCGTACTTATGTGTGAAATACCCTACATGACACCGTCAGGGACTTTTGTCATTAACGGAGCTGAACGTGTTGTCGTTTCACAGATTATCCGTTCTGCAGGAGCATATTTTACAAGCGAACTAGACAAGAAGATCAACCAAGTTAAATATATGGCGCAAGTCATCCCTACACGTGGTGCATGGATTGAATATGAACTTGGTTCTAAAAATATTATGTATGCTAAGCTTGACCGCTCAAAGAAGGTCCCAATGACCACGATGATGCGTGCGTTAGGCTTATCCAAGAAAAAGGACATTTATGAGCTATTCGGCAAATCCGTCTACCTAGATGCTACCTTTGATAAGGATGAAACGAAAAATAGCGATGAAGCCATCGTTGATTTATATTCCAAATTAAGACAGGGCGAAAAGGTTCCAGCAGATGCTGCAAGAGAATTTATCAGAATGCGTCTATTTGAACGCCGTCGTTATGATTTGGCTGCAGTTGGCCGTTACAAATTCAATAAAAAACTTGACGTGACAGCACGTCTTTTAGGCACTTATACAGCAACTAACATCGTTGATCCTACAACAGGCGAAGTTGTCATTCCTGAAAAAACAAAAATCACAAAAGATATTATTCACATCCTGAAGGAAAACAGAGCGCTTTTAAGAACAGAAGTTATTTCTAAGGAAGACTCACTTCAAAACGAAACACCGGATGAAATCTTGGCAACAAGACTTCCAGACGGCGGAGAAACATTATTCACGAAGGATAACATCGTCAATCTGCGTACCGGTGAAGTTATTGTCACCAAGAATACAGAAGTGACCGATGAAGTGCTTGCTGCATTAAGAAGAAACCGTCAGTCTTTAGACGAAAAAGTTATTAAATACTTCTTCGGCAGAGACGTTTATGAAAAGGAAAGAGAACGCGAAGGCGTGATCGTAGAAATGATCGAAGTTACTGTGAAAGACAAGGAAACCGATCGTATCTATCCAGTCAAGGTCATCGGTAACGATCAAAGAGAAAACAAGGAATACATCACATTATCAGATGTTGTCGCTTCAATGAGCTATTACTTGAATCTCTATGATGGACTTGGATCCACTGACGATATCGACCATTTGGGAAATCGTCGTTTGAGATTGATCGGCGAATTACTTAAGAATCAATTCAGAATCGGTTTGGCAAGAGCAGAAAAGAATATCAAGGACAAGATGTCTACGACGACGTTTGCTGATGCTTCACCTTCCAATATCATCAATATGACTCCACTTGCTGGTGCGATTAAGACCTTCTTCGGAAGCTCACAACTCTCACAGTTCATGGATCAGATTAACCCACTTGCAGAGCTTACTCAAAAGAGAAGAGTTTCAGCACTTGGTACGGGCGGTCTTGCCAGAGACAGAGCGGGCGTAGAAGTACGTGACGTTCATAACTCGCATTATGGCAGAATTTGTCCAATTGAAACACCAGAAGGACCATCCATCGGATTGATTTCATCACTTGCTACCTATGGAAAGGTTGACCAATACGGCTTCATTCAGACGCCTTATTTAGTTGTCGATCGTTCATCAGGCAAGCCTTTGATCACACCGGTATTTAAATATCTGACTGCAGATGAAGAGTATGATGAAGTCATCGCTTCAGCAGCAACAGCATTAAGCCAAGAAGGTTCAATCACTGATGAAAAGGTTATCGGTCGTTATCGCGGTGAAACATCCGTGTTCGAACCGGACGAAGTTACTTTCATGGACGTATCTCCAAAACAGATCGTTTCCGTAGCGACTTCAACCATTCCATTCCTTGAGCATGACGATGCTTCCCGTGCCCTGATGGGTGCGAACATGCAACGCCAGGCTGTACCTTTACTCAAGCCTGAATCACCAATCGTGGGCACCGGTATCGAATACCGCGCTGCGAAAGATTCCGGCAGTGTCATCGTAAGTTCCGTATCTGGTTATGTAACCTATGCGGATGCTACAAAGATTATCATCACTCAAGAGCCAGAACAAAAGATTATGGTTGGGAATAATGTATTATATGACCCAGCTAAGCCTTTTACCTATGAAATGGCGAAAACCTTAAAGGATTATGGAATGGGGAACAGTGAAACATTCAACCTGATCCGCTTCTTCAGATCCAACCAGGATACNNACCGTTGCCTTCATGACATGGGAAGGCTACAACTATGAAGATGCCATCATCATGAGTGAAGATCTAGTTAAAGAAGACGTTTATACATCGATTCACATCGATGAATATGAAATTGAAACCAGAGAACTTAAAACAGGCTCAGGCCGTGAAGAAATTACACGCGAAGTGCCAAATGCCGGCTTAGACGCACTAAAGAACTTGGATGAACGAGGAATCATCATTCCAGGATCTGAAGTCAGAGAAGGCGACATTCTTGTTGGTAAGATCACTCCAAAGGGAGTATTCGAACCAAGTCCATCTGAAAAATTGATTCACGCGGTTATCGGTGAAAAATCAAGAGAATACAGAGACTCATCACTACGTGTTCCACACGGCGGAGGCGGTGTCGTACAATCTATCCAATATTTCTCCAAGAAAAACGGAGATGCTCTGCCAAGCGGAGTGAATGAAAGCATCAGAGTCTATGTTGCCAAGAAGAGAAAGATCTCTGAAGGGGACAAGATGGCGGGAAGACACGGAAACAAGGGTGTTATTTCCAAGATTCTACCAAGAGAAGACATGCCATACATGGCTGACGGAACACCGGTAGATATCATGCTCAACCCTCTCGGAGTTCCATCACGTATGAATATCGGACAGATCTTGGAAATCCATTTAGGTATCGCAGCAAAGAACTTAGGCGTTAAAATCGCAACCCCTGTCTTCGACGGGGTGAATGATAATGACTTGATTGCCATCATGAAGGAAGCGGGAATCGCTCCTGATGGAAAGACTGAACTCTATGACGGACGCACCGGAGAACCCTATGAAAATAGAATTTCCGTAGGTGTCATGTATATGATCAAGCTCTCCCACATGGTCGACGACAAGCTTCATGCAAGATCCGTTGGACCTTACACCTTGGTTACACAACAACCGATGGGCGGCAAGGCTCAAAACGGAGGACAGAGATTCGGGGAAATGGAAGTTTGGGCGCTTTACGCTTATGGCGCAGCGCACACCCTTCAGGAAATGCTGACGGTCAAGTCAGATGACATGCTTGGAAGAAACAAGGTCTATAGTGCGATCACGCATGACAAACCAATTCCACAAGCATCCATTCCGGAATCATTTAGAGTATTGACCAGAGAATTGCAGGCGCTCGGATTATATGTCGAATTGATAGATGCGACAACAGGTGAAAATGAAGCTGAAAAATCACTTGTCGATAACAACCCAAGCAAATTCAGAGGAGGATTCCGTTGATGGCTAAAGAAAAATTAACACTACATGTCGAATCTTTAAAATTATCTGAAGAAGCCCTAAAGGCGTTAAAGCTATCTGGTATCGATCAGCTTGAAGACTTCAATACCTTCAATTTAAAGGAATTAAACATGCTGTTAGGCGACAGCTTTGAAGAAATCAAATCAATTCTGCGCCGTTACGCATTACCAAGAAATTTAGAAAACTTAAATGTAAGCGATGAAATCGTTCAAATCCTAAGAGGCGCAAATATCCATGACTTGAAGGAATTCTTAGAATTTGACAGACACGCTTTATATCATTTGTTCGAAGAAGACGCAATCCTGCGTCAGGATGTCAACAACATCCTTGAGCTTTATGGATTTGATGCCCTTAAGGAGCATGTCCATCAGGTTGAAGCTGAAGTGATTCCTGAGGATTTGAAGGAAGCTGCGTTGGATATCGATTTATCAGAACGTATCCATCGTCATGTCCAACCTGTCAGAAAAGGCTATGGTTCCAGAACCTACAGCCATTTAAAGATTCGTTTGGCATCTCCGGATGAAATCAGACAATGGTCTTACGGTGAAGTTAAAACGCATGAAACCATCAACTATAGAACATCCAAGCCTGAAGAAGGCGGATTGTTCTGCGAACGCATATTTGGACCAACCAGAGATTACCAATGCGCCTGCGGCAAGAAACAAAGCGGAAACAAAGGTCAGATCTGCCAGAAGTGCGGTATTGAAATCACTGAATCCAAGGTTAGAAGAGAACGCATGGGCCATATCGAGCTCGAAGCGCCTGTCGTCCATACTTGGTATTTAAAGAATTCACCATCACGCTTAGCCATCCTTTTGGGAATCAAGGCGAAAGCATTGGAAGAAGTTGTTTATCATGCATCCTATATCGTTACCGATCCAGGCACTGCGCCGTTATCTAAAAAGCAGATTCTATCTGAACAAGACTATTCAGCATTAACTGAAGAATATGGTTCCAGATTTACTGCATTGACCGGTGCTGAAGCTGTTAAAAAGCTTTTACAAGAACTCGATTTAGACAAGGAAGTCAAATCTTTACGTAAAAAGTTGAAGACCTCTTCCAAACAAAAGAGAGACAGAATCATCAAGAGACTCGAAGTCGTTGAAGCATTCAACAATTCGGACAATAAGCCTGAATGGATGGTTATGGATGTTATTCCAGTCATCCCACCAGATTTAAGACCGATGGTTGCTCTTGACGGCGGAAGATTCGCGACAACAGACTTAAATGACTTGTACCGTCGTATTTTGAACCGTAACAACCGTTTGAAGAAGCAGAAGGAACAAATGGCTCCACGCTTGATCACCAAGAATGAAAAGCGTATGCTTCAAGAAGCTGTTGACGCATTATTTGATAATGCGAAACGCGGTAAGAAAGCGGCTGTTGAAAGAAACAGACACTTAAAATCATTATCTGACATGCTTAGAGGTAAGCAAGGTCGTTTCAGACAGAACCTTCTTGGAAAACGTGTTGACTATTCAGGTCGTTCCGTTATTATCGTCGGACCNNTTCAAGCCATTCGTTTTAAGAGAATTACAAAAATTAACAGGCAATGACGCAAATGCGAAGAAGAATGCAAATAGCAAGTACGAAAAGATGGATGACGATGTTTGGGCAGCTTTAGAAAAGGTTGTTAGAGAACATCCAGTCTTATTGAACCGCGCACCTACATTGCATAGACTTGGCATCCAGGCGTTTGAACCTAAACTGATTGATGGCAAGGCGATCCGTCTGCATCCACTGGTAACTCCTGCGTTCAACGCGGATTTCGATGGCGACCAGATGGCTGTCCACGTTCCATTATCCAATGAAGCGCAAGCTGAAGCTAGATTATTGATGCTTGCCTCCAATAACATTTTGAACCCTAAAGATGGTAAACCGGTTGTTACACCTTCACAGGACATGGTTCTAGGAAACTACTATTTGACTTTAGAAGAAAAGTTGAACAGAGTGTTTACTGGAAATCGTGCTGAAATCAGACAAGCGGAACACAACTTCAAGCATCGTCATGAAGGACATTTCTTCGTGAATTATGATGAAGCTTATCTCGCTTACCAACATCATGAAATCGGTCTTCATACAAGAATCATCGTGGATCCTAAATCGATCAACCAGAAGTTCACTGAAGAACAAAAGCATAGATATTTGGTAACAACTTTAGGTAAATTGATTTTCAACAGAATTTTACCTCCAACATTCCCATATTTGAATGAACCTACCATTGACAACCTAGAAAACAAGACTCCAGACAAATACTTCATGAATAAGGGCGTCAATCCTAAGGACATTCTAGATGGCATGGCTATCCCTTCACCATTCAAAAAGAAGTTTTTGGCTCAAATCATTGCTCAGGTATTCAAGGAATTGCACATCAGTGAAACTTCCAAGATGCTAGACAGATTGAAGGACTTAGGCTTCAAGTATTCAACAGTTGCCGGTATTACCGTATCGTTCGCGGACATCAACGTGTATTCCAAGAAGCATGAACGTATCGCTCAGACCAATGACAGCATTGAAGAAATTGAAGGATGGTATGAAGATGGACTCTTAACTGATTCCGAACGTAAGGATCTTGTCATCAAACAATGGCAGGAAGCAAGAAATGATATTCAAAAGGGTTTAATGGAAGAATTCGATAAGGATAACAACATCTACATGATGTCAGACTCCGGTGCGCGTGGTAACGCATCAAACTTCGCTCAGCTTGCTGGTATGCGCGGTCTGATGAATAACCCTAAGGGCGAAATTATTGAAGTTCCAGTACAAGCATCCTTTAGAGAAGGTCTTACCGTATCCGAGTTCTTTATTTCCACCCACGGTGCGAGAAAAGGATCCACGGATACCGCGCTTAAGACTGCCGAATCAGGATACTTGACACGTCGTTTGGTTGACGTGAGCCAGGATGTCATCGTTGTCGATGAGGATTGCGGAACTGAACGCGGCGTCTATATGCAATCTATTGCTGAAGACAAAAAGGAAATCGTTCCTCTATACGACCGTATCGTCGGCCGTTACGCATCTAAGGATGTTATGCATCCAAAGAGCAAGCAAGTCCTTGTTAAACGCAATGAATTAATCACTGAAGAAATCGGCCAAAGCATCATCAAGGCTGAAATCGAAGGTGTTGAAATTAGAAGCAATCTGACATGTAACTCAGAAAACGGAGTATGTGCGAAGTGCTACGGCAGAAACCTGGCNNTGACCATGAGAACCTTCCATACCGGAGGTGTGGCATCTGCATCAGATATCACGCAAGGTCTTCCACGTATTCAAGAATTGTTTGAAGCTAGAAATCCTAAAGGTAAGGCAGTCATCAGTGAAGTCGACGGCAAGGTTAAGTCCATTGACCGCCAACGCGGAGGCATTTCCATCATCACCATCTCTGACGCGAGCGATAAGGAATTTAAGTACACCATCGATCCAAACGTTGAAGCCTTAGTCAGAAAGGGAGCAGCCGTCAAGGCTGGTCAAAGACTGACACTTGGTTCTATCAATCCTAAGGAACTCTTGAGAGTCGTCTCTGCTGAAGCAGCGGAAACGTACATCCTTGAAGAAGTTCAGAAGGTCTATAGAGCTCAAGGGGTTGAAATCAGCGATAAGCATATCGAATTGATTGTCAGACAAATGTTAAGAAGAATTTCCATCGTCACTGAAGGAGATACTGAATTATTACCAGGCACTGAAGTATCGGTTGCTGAATTCAAGAGAGCCAATAAGAAGGTTTTCAGAGATTTCAAGCGTCCTGCAGTCGGTCGTCCAATTCTACTCGGTATCACCAGAGCATCACTCAGAAGCGATTCATTCCTATCTGCAGCATCCTTCCAGGAAACAACAAGAATCTTGACAGATGCAGCAATCAAGGGTAAGACCGATGAGCTTCATGGCTTGAAGGAAAACGTCATTATCGGCGGACTCATTCCAGCTGGTACGGGTATTTTAAGAGAAACGTTGTTTGAATACGACAGATCCAATACCTATACNNGATTTGATTGCCCAACGGAGCTTTGCAGAACGCGCTCTCGAGTTTGATGTCTGCTCATCCATGGATGGCCTGATGAATTCAGGTGCGATTTCTTTGTAGATGCCTTCTCTGAAATAATGCTGGAAAGATTTTTTGACTAAACGATCCTCTCCGGAATGGAAGGATAGAATAGCGACACGTCCGCCTGGAGCGAGCGCTTCAGGAAG
>DOYO01000112.1 GCA_003518475.1 Acholeplasmataceae bacterium | reverse complement strand
GCTTTTTGAGCATACTTTATTCAACCCTGAGATTTTTAATGAAGAAAAACGCATGATTATCGAACAGTGGGAAACTCTCGCTGATAAGAAAAGACTCTATGCACAAACCAAATTCTACGAACATTTTTTCAAGGGAGATGCCTATGGATATCCAATGAGCGGAACCTTGGAGGATACGAAGAAACTAACCTTGGAAAAGATGCAAGATTATTATAAGAATGTATTTTTGAACAATACGAAAAAATTTGTTGTGAACGGCAGAATTGAAAATAATGATCTAAAGAAAATAGAAAATATTTTAATTCAAGAGACACAACTTTCCATACCATTTTCCACAACATTCAGAGACCCAAGACCATTGGTCATCATCGAAGAAAAAACAGATATGCAGCAGGCGATTATCAAACTGGGCTATCATTTTCCTATTTTTAGAAATGATTCCCTTTATAATACTGCGGTTCTTATCGATACGGTTTTAGGCGGATATGCGGAAAGCAGATTATTTAAAGAAATCAGAGAAAAAGAAGGACTATGCTACGATGTCTCTTCGAGTTATGATTATTATAAAGGTGTTTTAACCATCAGCAGCGGTGTCGACTTGAAACAAAAAGACCGCGCGCTCGAAGCCATTAGAAAGCTTGTTCAAGTCATGGTTGCTCAAGGCATTACAGAAGATGAGCTCAAGCATGCAAAATCATATTATGCGCACCAAGTCAAAAGCAGTCTGGACAGTCAGTCTGTGTTGACGAAAAGAGCATTCATCAGAGATCTCTTGAATCATCATGAAACCTTTGAAGAAAAACTTCTAGCAATCAAGAATGTCACCATGGATGATTTTAATAAAGCACTGCATTTACTGACCTTGGATACGATTTATATTCTTTATGGAGGCGAAAATGATAAAAAAGATATATGATCGCTTCAATGAAAATGTATATATAATAAAATTAAAAAATGGCATGCAGGTTCACATCCTTCCTAAAGACGATCCTTATTTTACGACCTATGTTGAATTAAGCGTCCCTTATGGTGCGCTCGATCTAAACTATAAGAAGAATTTGGAAACAATCATCACCCCATATGGGTCTGCACATTTTTTCGAACATAAGATATTCGCGATGCCGGATGGCGATGCGTTTGCAAAGTTTTCGATGCTTGGTGCGGATGCGAATGCCATGACCTCTTACAATCAAACCTCATATTTGTTTGTAGCAACCGAAAATGTGATGGAATCCCTAGCCCATTTGATGGATATGATGGATACGCCATTTTTCACGCTTGACAATGTGAATCAAGAAAAAAATATCATCGCCGAAGAACTGAAAATGTATTTGGATGATCCCAATGTCGTGATGCAAAATAAATTGATGGAAATGATGTATCATGTTCATCCGATCCGTTATGATATCGGTGGAACTCTGGATTCGATTATGGATGTCACGCCTGAAGTGATCGGAGGTATTTATGATACCTTCTATAATCCTTCCAACCGCTTGATCGTGATTGCCGGCAAGGTCGATTTGAATCAGATTAAAGCTTTCTTTAAAGATTACGACCAAAAATATCCAATAAAGTATAAAAAACCAAAAACCCAATATCCGAAGGAACCCAAAAAGCTTGTTCAAAAAAACATTATTGAAAAAATGAATGTCGGAATCGACAAGCTGATGATTGGTGTCAAACTGGTTCCGAAGCGGTTATCAAGCAAGGAACAAATCAAAAAAGAGATGGCGATGTCCATGTTGATGAATATCCTGTTAGGAAATTCATCAAGGGTTTATGCTAAACTTCTTGAGGATAAACTCATCAATCAAAGTTTCTTTGTCAATGTCACGTATGAAAAAAACGCCGAAAACATCATGATTTACGCAGAAAGCAAACACGTGAGAAGATTGAAGAAAGTTTTAATCGAGCTTCTGACGGAAACTGCGAAAAACGAGCTTACCGAGTCCGCATTCCTGCGCTACAAGAAAGTATATCTTGGTCAATTCATTTTCGCTTTGAACAACCTGGAAACGAAAGCATATCTTTACGGGAAGTACCATCAAATGGGATCCTCGCTCTTTGAAGTGGTTGACCTGCTTCAAGATATAACCTACCAGGACGTGCTCTTTGCCTTGGGTTTGATTGAAAAAAAATATATTGCGACACTGATTCACAAAAAGGCCTGATTCAGGTCTTTTTTTATGCAATTCAGATGAATGTACCAAATCATTCATTCTTACCTATCCATTCATCATAAAATCAAAAAATACGGAATCGTTTTAACATTCTAAAAACCAATTGGCAATTATGTTATCTCCCCTGCGCATGTGTATACTATAATAAAAAAGGAGGAATCATGCTTAATCAATTGATTTTAGTAGGTCGCTTGACTCACGATCCGGAAACAAAGATTTTAGATGATGGAAGAAAGGTAGCGGATATCACGCTTGCAGTACAACGCACCTTCAAAAACATGGAAGGAACCTATGATACGGATTTTATCAAGGTGACTGTTTGGGAGGGATTGGCGACAGCGATTGAATCTTACTGCGCCAAGGGGGTTTTGGTTGCCGTCAAGGCACGGATACAAAGCTGGAAATATGATTTAAGCGATGATCGAAAGCTCAATATGCTCGAGGTGATTGCTGAAAGAATCAGCTATTTATCGTCTCCAAATAAGGGTGAATTTAAGACGTCTGAAGAAAGTTCTGAAAAATGAACTTTTTTTATTGACATCTTATACTATGCAATGTATAATATAAGGCGTAAGATAGCATTGAGGTGAAATATGAAACAGCAAGTTAAAAAAGGTGTTCTGGAAATATTCGTTTTGGCCATGCTGATGCGCGGTGATTCCTACGGTTATAAAATCGTTAGTGACTTGACACAGTACATCGATATGACGGAATCGACATTGTATCCGATTTTGAGAAGATTGGAAAAAGCGGACGAGCTTTCGACGTACAATGTACTGTTTCAAGGAAGAAACAGAAAGTATTACCAAATAACCTCGATAGGCAAGAAGCATATCGATGAGTTCCTTGAGGAATGGGAAGACATTCGAAAGATTTACGATATATTAATGAAGTGAGGAAGCCATGAAAACCTGGTTAAGAGAATTAGAAAGAGAATTGAAGAGAAGATTTTATGATGAAGAGGTCAAAGATGTTCTTTCCTACTATGAAGAGATGATTCAAGAACGTCTTTCATCAGGGGAACAGCTTGATGATATTTTGGAAAGTTATAATATTCGTGACATTGCGAAATCAATCACGCCTGAAGTCATCATGAAGAGAACCAATGATACATATAAAAAGGCAGTTAAGAGCACGAAGCAGCTTGTAGCTGTCTTGTTATCAACACCATTGTTGATTCCGCTTGGTGTCCTATATTTATCATTACTGATCTTTGCAGTATCGATGATGATTGCGAGCGGAGCTGTTATTCTGTCCAGTATCGTGGGTGGAATCGCATTCTTAGCGGATCTATCACAATCCAATTTAGGGACCAATGAAGTGATGGGCTTGATCGGCATGCTTCTGATGACATTCAGCTTGATGATTTTGTTTTCATTATGGATGTTCAGATGGATTCAGATTTTAACAAAAAAACTATTATATATATTCAGCAAATTAGCTAGAAATAAAGGTGAGAAGAATGAAAGCATTAACTAAACTATTATTATTGATTTTTGTAGTCGGACTTGTTTTATCGGTCGTTGCGTTTTTTGGAGGATTGGACGTTATAGGATTGAGAGATTTCTTTAATGATGCTGAATCCTATGGAGATCAGATTACTTATACTGAAAATGCTGAGATCACAACGATCAATATCGATGTGGAAACCAGAAATATCAATATCATACCGACAGCATCAGCAGAACTCCTGGTGATGTATCATGTCCATGAGAAGGACGATTGGATTGTTGAAGAAAATAATGGAATCTTAACGATTTATCAGAATAAAGAACTCGAAGTCTTCAACTGGTTCAACTTCAAATTCGTTCCTGCAGATATCATTACCGTTTATATCGAAATACCTGATGCTTGGGTTGTTGATTTGGATATTAACAGTGATGTCGGCAATGTCACGATTGAATATGGTGAGCTTTCCATGTCAGATGTCAATATCAATTCAGCGACAGGAAATGTGAATTTATCTGATTTAGATACCGATATGCTGAATATAGATTTGAATACTGGCAATGTGCACCTGGACCGAGTCAATGTTTCTGATGATTTATTTGTCAGTACCGATACAGGAAGAGTTTCTTTAGATACAGTCACTGCACTCAACGTAATTTTGGAATCAAATACTGGGTCAGTCATTGTGGATGAACTGACTGGCACTGCACTCACAGCAACCTCAGACACAGGAACGATAGAAGTGAAGAATTCTGAAATCACCAATCAGGTGGATTTGGATACGGATACTGGTGCAGTCAAAGTGTATCTCACAACTGGATCTGGTTATGATTTATCCTCTTCAACCGGATCTGTTACTGTTACTTTAACCAGTCTTGCTGATCTCAGATATGATTTACAGACGAGTACTGGAGATATTGATATTGATGGAGATGATCAAGGTAACAGACATTCAACATCAACAGGCTCAATCCTCTTGAAAGTACGTGTTTCGACAGGTAACATTTCAATACGGGTACTGGACTAAAATCCAGTACTTTTTTTATGTGAAAAATCTTTAAAAGTTGTGTCTTCTTTATAAGAAGCATTTTTTATGTTACAATGAAAAAAGGAGATGATAACAATGTCAATTAATTTTAGAGATGAAGTTTTAAAAAGAAAAGATCAACTGCTTCAGGATTTGACGAAGATTATTCAAATCAATTCAGAGATGACAACTTTTGATCCAAAAAGAAAAAACGCACCATTTGGTGAAGGATTGAAGGAAGCTTTAGATTTCATGCTCGCATTAGGCAAGCGTGACGGATTTGAAACAGTCAATGTTGATGGTTATGCGGGTCATATCGAATTTGGGAACCAAAAGGATTTTGTCGGCATCATCGGCCACTTGGACGTCGTTCCAGCGGGCAATGACTGGACATATGCTCCATATGGCGCAGAAATCCATGACGGTAAAATGTATGGTCGTGGAACCGAAGATGACAAGGGACCAACCATCGCTGCTTACTATGCAATGAAAATACTTAAAGAACTTAATGTTCCTCTATCCAAGAGAGTGAAACTGATTGTTGGTAATGATGAAGAAACAGCTTGGCGCTGCGTCCGTCATTATTTCAGCGTTTATCCAGAATCACCAGTTTCAGGATTCATTCCTGATGCTGATTTCCCACTCATTTATGCTGAAAAAGGTATTTCACGCATCATGGTTGAAGGTAAAATCGACTCTAAAGACATCGTATCCATCGATGGCGGATTCAGAGACAACATGGTCCCAGATTACGCAACTGCAGTTTTAAATCCTACGAAAGACTTTAAGTCATTATTTTCTAAGTTCCTCAAAGATAAGAAGTATGAAGGAACAACCAAAGAAAATAACGGTTTGATCGTTCTGACCGTTGTAGGAAAGAGCGCGCATGGATCAACTCCACAATTTGGTGAAAATGCGATTGACAGAATGTTTGAATTCTTCATTCAAGCAGGAATCAATGACAAAATGGTCAAGATGGTAGAAGCGCTTTTACTCAATGATACGCTTGGCAAGAAGCTTGGAGTTTCTTATCATGATCAAGAAATGGGTGACTTAACCAATAATTTCGGTGTCATTAAGACCAATGGAAAAAAATATGAAATAGCTTTAAATCTGAGATATCCAAACGGAGTCAGCTTTGATGAAGTTGTATTAAAGCTTAAGAAGGAATTCGCTTTATTTGGTGCGACTGTTACAGTCGACAAGCATCAGCTGTTGCTCTATAAGGATCCAAACTCTGACCTTGTTAAAAAGTTGATGGGTGTTTATGTCAAGCACACTGGAGATACCAAAGCGAAGCCAATCAATATCGGAGGCGGTACGTTCGCCAGAGCAATGCCAAACTGCGTTGCCTTCGGACCTCACTTTTTAGATAAGCCGACATTCATCCATCAAAAGAATGAATTCATCGGCATTGATGATTTAATTCTCGCTACCATCATTTACACAGAAGCACTATACGAACTCGCAAAATAACTACTAACTAGGGAGGCCTCATGAAGCCATATCTTGATTTATGTCGTCATGTGCTAGAACATGGCAGCTTTAAAAGTGATAGAACAGGAACAGGAACTAAAAGTGTTTTCGGTTATCAGATGCGCTTCGATTTATCCGAAGGGTTTCCGCTTTTAACAACTAAAAAAGTACACTTAAAGTCTATCATCCATGAGCTTTTATGGTTTATTAATGGCGATACGAATATCAAATATTTAGTCGATCATGATGTTAAAATATGGAATGCATGGCCTTATGAAGCTTTTAAGAAGAGTGAAGACTATCAAAATGAATCGATGGAAGAATACATCGAAAAAATAAAGACTGATTTTGAATTTGCGAAGAAGCATGGAGATTTAGGACCTGTTTACGGTGCGCAATGGAGAAACTTCAACGGGGTCGATCAACTGCAGTACATTTTAGATGAAATCAAAAACAATCCTGACTCCAGAAGAATGATGCTATCTGCATGGAATCCTGCAGAAATAAAAAACATGGCGCTTCCGCCATGCCACACGTTAATTCAATTCTATGTCCGAGATGGAAAGCTTTCCCTTCAACTATATCAACGGAGCGCTGATATTTTCTTAGGTGTTCCATTCAATATCGCATCTTATGCATTATTGTTGATGATGGTTGCCCAAGTCACCAATCTCAAAGTTGGTGAATTCGTGCATACGTTGGGTGACGCTCATATTTATTCGAATCACATAGAACAAATAGAACTGCAGCTTACCCGTACACCGAGATCAAGACCAGTCATGAAGATTAATCCGAATGTCTTTTCGCTATTCGATTTTAAATTTGAAGATTTTGAACTGACAAACTATGATCCGTATCCTGCGATCAAAGGCAAGGTGGCAGTATGATATCGATGATTTGGGCAATGGACGAAAATTGGTTGATCGGCAAGGATAATCTTTTACCATGGCATTATCCCAAGGATTTGCAATATTTCAAGGACCATACAAAAAATGCTACCGTTTTAATGGGCGATATGACCTATCAGTCCTTAAAAACCTATTATAAGACCAAACCTCTGCCATTTAAAAAGTCATATGTGGCTAATATCAATGAGGCTCATTATATTGACGCAATTCATGTCAAGGACTTATTCAACTTTTTAAAAACGACTGAAGAAGATATCGTGGTTATCGGAGGAAAGACTATTTATCAGCTATCTCTTCCCTATGCTGACCGTCTTTACATCACTTATGTGCTGAAAAGACATGAAGGCAATGTTTATTTTCCATCTTTTGATCTGTCACAGTTCAAACTGATTGAAAAAATCATGGAAGATGGACTGATCTTCGCAGTTTATGAAAGGAAGACATCATGGTTATAGCTGTATTTCTATTAAGCTGGTTCGCATTTGTCTACGGATTTGCGATCCTGTTTGAAAATATGTATTTGATTCCACTATGGATTGTTGTAGGTCCGATTCCAGCTCTCTTTTTTGTTTTATTCTTTTTACTTTTGAATTTTCCAATCCTCAAGTATACGAAATTTACAAATTCTTACAAAAGGTATCTCACAAGCAGTACAGCAGCTTTTGCAAATCACATCGCCTTGAGATTAAAAATTGATGTTGAAGGATATGAGAACGTCCCTAAAGATGGAATACTCACATTGTTTGCTAATCATAAATCCTATGCAGATCCTTTCATCATGATGGAAGTCATCAAAAGACCGCTCACCTTTACACCAAAGATGGGTGTGTATAAGCTTCCTCTGATTGGATTATGGCTCAAATATTTAGGAGCATTCCCGATTGACCGTACAAGTGACCGCAATACAGCGAAAGCGATGGTTGAAGCGATCAAGGTCGTGAAAGAAGGCATGGCGATGCTGATTTTTCCAGAAGGTGGAATCAAGGATCGAAATGACATCAAGATGGTTGCCATGCGTGCCGGTGCATATCGTGTCGCGATGAAAGCTGGCGCGGATGTTCTTCCAATCAGCATTCAAGGAACGACTGATGTGAAGCATCGCGCTCCATGGAGGGTGACCAGGATTAAAGTAATCATTCATCCTTTGAAGAAGTATGAAGATATCAAGCATCTTTCAACTGCTGAGCTTGCCGATGAAATGTTCACCATCATCAATAATCATTTATAAAAAAAAGGCGTTTGCCTTTTTTATTTGATCAATCGTATAGACTTTTCAGAAACATCGAAATATAATACTTCCGCATTGTTGATGACGGTTGCGAAATTATAAAAATCAGGGTTCACATGAACTAATAATGCTTTGATGACATGGGAATGAGCGACAAATAAAATACGTCCTTCAGGATATCTTTGACTAAGTTTATAGCATGCCTGAGTAACTCTCTTGATCAAAAGCTTATCATTTTCGTATCCATCATACTCATAATTTTTTTGTCTGATCAAATGTTTGACATCTTCGACATGCTTGCCATCTAGATGATAGAAATCTCTTTCCGTGAACTGATGGTCGACAAGAATCTGTTTGTTGATATTAAGCTTCAGTGAAAGAAGATAAGCTGTTTCCAAAGCTCTAGAAAGCGGAGATGAGGCGATGAAGTCAAAATGTTCATGCTTCTCCAGCAAGGCTTCAGCAAGCTGTTCAGCTTGTTTTCTACCGATATCATTTAATGGGTTATTCATTCTGCCTTGGATGATTCCTTGTGCATTAAAATTGGTTTGTCCGTGGCGTACCATAGCTAAAATCATATAATCCCTCATTTCACCTTCCTCATTATAACATAATGAGCGCTTTTTATGATAAAATAAGTGTTAAGGAGACGTGATCTTTATGCATATGATTGATATTATCGCCAAAAAAAGAGATGGCAACGTACTAACAAAAGAAGAAATAAGTTTTTTAATTGAAGGATATACCAAAGGCAGAATTCCTGACTATCAAATGAGCGCATTTTTGATGGCAGTTTATTTTCAAAACATGAATGATGAGGAAGCGACATATTTGGCGCTTGCCATGCGTGATTCAGGTGATTCTATTGATTTATCACCGATTAAAGGCATCAAAGTAGATAAACATTCCACAGGTGGAGTAGGTGACAAGGTCACCTTGATTCTGGGCCCTCTTTTAGCGAGTCTAGGCGTTAAGTTCGCCAAAATGAGCGGTAGAGGACTAGGACATACCGGTGGCACGATTGATAAGCTTGAAAGTATTCCCGGATATCGAGTAGAGCTCGCTGTTGAAGAGTTCATCAAGCAGGTTCAAGATATAGGAATCGCGATTGTCGGACAGAGCGGCGATGTCGCTCCTGCTGATAAGAAACTATATGCGCTTCGTGATGTGACGGCGACCGTAGATATTATCCCGCTCATTGCATCTTCAATCATGTCTAAAAAACTCGCAAGCGGAGCTGATGCGATTGTTTTAGATGTCAAGGTCGGTCATGGAGCTTTCATGAAGAGTGAAGAAGACGCAGTAAAACTTGCAGAACTCATGGTTGGAATCGGCAGATTGTCAGGTAAAAAAATGACAGCTATTTTAACCGGAATGGATGAACCTCTTGGACATAAAATCGGTAATGCGCTTGAAGTTTATGAAGCCATTGAAACACTGAATGGTGAAGGTCCTAAGGATCTTGTTGAAGTCACTATCGAAATAGGTGCTCATTTACTCCTTGACTCTGGTCTGGAAAATGATTTTGATAAAGCAAAAATCAGATTGCATGAAGCACTTCAAAACGGTACAGCCTATCAGAAGTTCCTTGATTTGGTTGAAGCGCAAGGCGGAGATTTGAAGAGCTTGGACAATCCAGCATTATTATTGTCAAAGAAGACTGTTCCAGTTGTCTCGACAAAAGAAGGCTATATCATGGATATCAACGCACTGGATATCGGCAGAGCTGCAATGCGTTTAGGCGCAGGCAGGGAAACTAAGGAAGACAAGGTTTACCTGGATGTAGGTCTTGATTTGCATAAAAAAATTGGATATTATGTCAAAAAAGGCGATGTAATTGCAACCTTGTATGTCAGAGAAAAAGGTATTGAAGAAGCAAAAAACCTCATTTTGAATGCAATAACATTTGGAAAAGAAAAGAAGCATGTCGTTTTGATTAAAAAAACAATTAAGTAGAGGTGCATGATGATCCTTTATCCGGATTACGATCATTCCATTTTGAATGTGGCAGCAACACTCCTCAAACACTACAAGGCACCAACCAAATATAAAAGCATACCCGTTTTAGAAGATGCATTGACGCATGATTATAACCATGTCATTTTGATGCTTCTTGATGGAATGGGCATCAACATTGTCAAAGAGCATTTAAAGGAATCAGATTTTCTAAGAAGAAACGTGAAGGATGTCATCACGTCTGTGTTTCCACCGACAACCGTCGCTGCAACCAATGCCGTGCTTTCAGGACTTCCACCGCTTGCTAGCGGTTATCTCGGATGGGTTCAATACTTTAAAAAAGAAAATTCAAACTGCGTCGTCTTTTTGAATGTGGACTATTATGATAAGACAAGAAAATTTGATGAAGTGCTTAGAGATAAATATCTGACTTATCCAACGATTTATACGCAGATTGAAAAGAATTCACCAGAAGTGAAAACCTATGAACTATTTCCCAGCTTCAGAGCCAATGGCTTTGAAACCTTTCAAAGACAGGTCAGTTACGCGATTGAATTGACGCAAAAACCTGAAAAGAATTTTACTTATGTATATTGGACAGATCCTGATTTAACGGAGCACACCAATGGAATACACGGCAAAGAAACCATTCGTGTTTTAAATGAACTGAACACGCAAGTAGAGTACCTCGCAGGCCAAATGCATGAGGATACACTTCTGATTGTCATCGCAGATCATGGCTTGACAGATGTGAAAGGTATTGATCTATATAAGGATACAGAACTGATCGGGATGCTGAAGAGAATGCCGTC
>DOYO01000034.1:4140-7758 GCA_003518475.1 Acholeplasmataceae bacterium | reverse complement strand
GGTAAAAACCGTACTGTCCATGCTGTACGTGATTTCATATGGTTCTTCTACCGGCAAGATGAAATTTGAATTGATGGTCTCAGGAATCAACGCTTCAATCTCCAAGCCAAGCGCTTGAACATCTTCTGTATAATCAGGCTCGATGCATCCTGCTAAATATAAAAGTGAAGCGATTCCAATCATCAACATCATTAATTTTTTCATGTGTTCTCCTATGAAAAAGCATAGGTTGCCCTATGCGAAATCCTAAATAGTTCCTTGAAACAATTCTGAAAACTTAACCATGATTTCTGCTAGCATATGTCCGATCACCAAAGCGATGATGAAATATGCAGCCTTAATTTCCCAAATCTTCATTTTTTCAAACTTACCTTCGATATGAAGCGCTTGAAGAATACGGAGACTTAATGCGAAAAAGATGATGAGCGATGAAAAATAGATGATGATATCCATAGTCAATCCTCCTTAAATCTGTCCTGCTTTACTCTTGGTGATGTTTTCTTTTAAATCCTTTTCCAGATTGAAAAAATCTACATTTTCTTTTTTAGTCAATTCCATTTTTTCTTTTTTCATGTTGTCAAATGCAGCTTGAGCTTTCTCTAAAGTCGATCCAATCTGCGCCTCAAGGGCTAAAATGGTCAAGATGTTGTCTTTGAATTCGATAACGCCTTGTTCAACCACCAAAAAGCTCTCATTCTTATCTTGAACAAGTTTGATATATCCTTTTTGAATCTTGACGATGATGGGAATATGATCCGATAGGATGCCGACTTCACCGTCTTCGCTTTTGATGATGACATATTCAATTTCATCCGAATAGGTTTTACCCTGCTGGGTCAGCACCTTGAAGATCATAACGTTTTCGCCTTCTTTATGGCGTCATCGATGGTACCTACCATCATGAACGCATCTTCCGGCAGACCGTCATGCTTGCCTTCAATGATTTCTTTGAATCCTCTGACAGTTTCCTTCAAAGGAACGAAAGATCCAGGAACGCCGGTGAATTGTTCAGCGACGTGGGTATTTTGTGATAAGAAGATTTGAAGACGTCTTGCACGATGTACCAATAATTTATCTTCATCTGTTAATTCATCCATACCAAGAATCGCGATGATATCAAGTAGTTCATGATATCTTTGAATCATCTTTTGAACGGTTCTTGCTGTTTCATAGTGCTCTTTNNTCCAAATGGGAGAATACAGTCGCCGGTGCTGGGTCTGTATAGTCATCCGCTGGAACGTATACGGCTTGGATCGAAGTGATCGAACCATGTTTCGTGGATGTGATTCTTTCTTGCAGTCTGCCCATTTCTGTCGCTAATGTCGGTTGATAACCAACTGCGGATGGCATTCTGCCTAAAAGCGCTGAAACTTCACTGCCTGCTTGAATGAAACGGAAAATGTTATCAATGAAGAGTAGAACGTCCTGCTTGCCTTCATCTCTGAAATACTCCGCCATCGTTAATCCGGTTAAACCGACTCTCATTCTGGCTCCTGGTGATTCATTCATCTGTCCAAACACGAGTGCGGTCTTATCGATAACGCCTGAAGCAGTCATTTCCTGATACAATTCATAACCTTCTCTAGTTCTTTCACCGACTCCGGCAAATACAGAAATACCTGCTCTTTCTTGAGCGATATTATGAATCAACTCTTGAATCAATACGGTCTTGCCGACTCCGGCTCCACCGAACAATCCGATTTTACCACCCTTGATATAGGGTGCTAAAAGATCGATGACCTTGATGCCTGTTTCCAAGATTTCAACTTCGCTTGATAATTCATGAAACGCTGGAGCAGGTCTGTGAATGCTCATTTTTGGAGCTTCATCTAATGATTTACCATCATCGATCGGTTCTCCAAGAACGTTGAAAATGCGTCCAAGAACCATGGGTCCTACAGGAACCATCACTGAATTCATTGTTCCTATAACTACCAAGTCTCTTTTCAAGCCTTCTGTTGGTTCTAAGGATATGGTACGGACAACATGATCCCCCATATGGATTGCAACTTCCAGAGTGACGGTTTTACCGTCTGTAAGTTGTACCTTCAGGGCATCATATATCGCAGGAAGCTCACCTTCAAAATAAACATCTACGACTGGTCCGATAATTTGTGTAATTTTACCTTGCATCTTCGTTCTCCCTTCCTAAACATTGGAACCATTGACGACGTCAATGAGTTCGCTTGTAATTTCTTGCTGTCTTGCTCTATGGTAAATCGTATGGAGTCTTTCCACAATTTCATTCGCATTGTCTGTTGCGCTTTTCATGGCGACCATGCGTGAAGCATGTTCGCTCAGCTTCGCATCAGCCAAGGCTTTAAAAATACAGCTCTCCACATAAATATCAATCATCTGGTTCAAAATCATTTCAGGTTCGACATCATAAATATATTTTTCTTCAAACCGTTCATGCAAAGGCAGAATCACAGGCAAAATCGTCTGCTTCATCACCTGCTGGGTTGCTGTATTGATGTAGTGGTTATGGTATAAAATCACTTCATCAATTACTGAAGACATGAACGCATCTTTAATGGACTGTGCATAGTGTCTGAAGTACATCGTGGTGATATCATCACGATTGTAGATGATCTCTGTATTGACCATCGGGAGCTTCCGCTTAAGTGCGAAATGATACCCTTTCTTGCCCAATACAAACACTTGATACGCATCCTTTGATAAATCCTTTGTCTCATCTAAAAACGCCTTAAACAGCTGATTATGATAGCTTCCTGCGAGTCCCCTGTCTGAGGTGACCAACACATAAAGCTTTCTCTTTGAATCATTTAAAGAAGTCAACCGGTGGTCTTCTTCTATACTTTGATTTGCTGCATCCAAAATATCATAAAGCTTATTGACAAAGGCTTTCGCGTTATTTAAGAGTTCAGATGATTTCTTTATTTTGGATAAGGCAATATTATGCATCGCCTGCGTAATGGATGCAGTTTTTTTAATTGCCACCATTCTAAGCTTAATATCCTTTAATCCCATATTAAATCATCCTCTTCAATCCATTGATAAANNATGCAATCCTTGTGAGATTTCCGCTTCTAGTTTCTTTACCTGCTCGATATTCAAATCATCCATCAAACCAGAAGAAAGCGCGTAAACCGTAATGATCTGCGTTGGCATATCAATCAGTTCATGAACATCCTGTTTAAGGATTTCAACGGTTTTTCTGCCGCGTTCCAGTCTGCGCTTGGCGCTTGCGTCCAAGTCAGAACCGAACTGTGCGAAGGATTCAAGTTCTCTATAGTTCGCTAAGTTGATGCGTAATGTTCCGGCAACCTTCTTCATGCCCTTCCACTGTGCGGCTCCGCCGACACGTGAAACGGATAAACCAGCGTTGATCGCTGGACGGATTCCAGAATAAAACAGTTCAGCTTCAAGGAATATCTGTCCATCGGTGATGGAAATGACGTTCGTTGAAATATACGCTGAAATATCTCCTGCTTTGGTTTCAATAATGGGGAGCGCGGTAATCGATCCGCCACCTAATTTATCATTTAAACGCGCTGAGCGTTCGAGTAATCTTGAGTGAAGGTAGAACACATCTCCAGGGTATGCTTCACGTCCTGGTGGACGGCGAAGCAGCAAAGACAGTTCGCGGTACGCGAC
>DOYO01000034.1:2291-4049 GCA_003518475.1 Acholeplasmataceae bacterium | reverse complement strand
TTGATGATGGTATCGACAGCAATCGTTGTTTTACCGGTTTGTCTGTCACCGATGATCAATTCTCTTTGACCGCGTCCGATTGGTACTAAGGAGTCAATGACTTTGATTCCTGTTTCCATGGATGCGTTGATCGATCCTCTGGCCATGACGCCTTGCGCTTTTCTTTCCACGGGAAGAAAATGCTTCGCGTCAATCGCTCCGCCTGCATCCAGTGGTTCACCTAATGGGTTGACGACTCTGCCTAAGAGTTCTTCTCCGACAGGCACTTCAAAAATGCGTTTGGTGGTTTTCACCAAATCGCCTTCCCTGATTAATTCGCTTCTACCCAGAAGAATGACACCGACATGGTGTTCTTCAAGGTTAAAAACGAGGCCTTTGACATCGTGTGGAAATTCCAGGAGTTCTCCCATCATGGCCTGTTGAAGACCATAAACGATCGCAATCCCGTCACCAACGCTCAAAACCTTGCCGATATTTTCTAGCTTGACGTCCTGTTCGAATGATTGAATCTGTTTTTTAATGATTTCTGTCATTTCTTGGACTTTGATTTTTGACAATGTTTACACCACCTTAAATAGTTGTATATAATTCTTCAAGTTCACGTGCGACTGAACGATCGAGGGACTGTCCCTGATAGACGATCTTGACCCCGCCGATCAGGCTTGGATCAATCGTCATATGGAAAGTAATTTTTTTATTGGGAAAACGCGGTTGAATGACTTTTCTAAGCGCATTTTCTTGTTCTTCTGTAACTGGTATTGCTGAATAGAGGTGAATATGGGTGATATTCAAGAAAACACGAGACATATGCGCCCATATCGGATAAACCTCAAGATAGGCGTGTGTCATGTTTTTTTGAGCGAGCATCTTTAAAAACGCTAAAAAAGTACTGTCATATTCTAAAGTGTCAATCATTTTCTTTTTTTCTTCAAATGAAATCATTGGTGAATCCATCATAGAAACCCAGTTCGGGTTCTTTTCCATGGCATTCATGAAATCATCAAAATGAAAGGTTAGAAGATCGATTTTGTTTTGTTCCTTGGCGAGATCAAATAACGCCTTGGCGTAATTTTCAATACCCATTATTTTATGCTCTCTTGTGTCAGTTCATCAATGATATCCTGATGAACGCTCTCATCTATTTCACGCTTGACAATCTTTTCTGCAGCAGCAAAAGCAATCTCTTTAATAGATTGTTTGATGTCTTCATTTGCTTGAGCAATTTCGAACTCGATATCCTTTTCAGCCTGAGCGAGTCTGCGACTTGCTTCCTTCTTGGCATTGGTGATCAGTTTTTCTTGTTCCTGATAAGCTTCAAGCGTTAATTTTTCTTTCAGTTGTCTGGTTTCATCCTTCATTGCTTCATAGTCTTTAACTGATTTTTCTTGCAGTTCGCGTGCTGTGTTTCTTTCCATTTCAGCTGTATCAAGCGCTTCAGAAAGTGCTTGCTGCCTAGCTTCAAGGAATGCTGTCACCTTGCTCCAAAAAAACTTTCTGATGATGAGTATGAGAATGACCAATGCGACAATATTCAGCAATACTACGTCTGGGCGATTGATGACGGAATACAATCCTTCTTCAATGGCCAGAACGACTTCCTCAAATATCTCGTTCATTTAGATCAAATCCTTCATTTTTTTATTTTGAAATCAGAATAAATGCAATAATCAAACCGTAAAGACCAGTTGTTTCAGCAACCGCTTGACCAATCAGCATGGTCGATGTAATCTTACCTGCTGCTTCTGGTTGACGACCTAC
>DOYO01000034.1:1313-2243 GCA_003518475.1 Acholeplasmataceae bacterium | reverse complement strand
TCTAAATCTGCTTCATCAATTTTTTGTGAAGAGAATATAACCGTTAATAAGACAATAACAAGTGTTTGAATCAATCCGAAGGCGATATCAAACAGTAAATGCAAGCCTGGTGTGATGATGACGGATAGCCATCCAGCTCCCAGGTAAACCACAGATAAAATCAGTCCGCCACTCGCGATATTACCAAATAAACGGAGTGCCAATGAAATGATCGGTGTGACTTCACTGATCAAATTCAAAGGCATCATCAGCGGAACCGGTTTAAAGATTCCTAAGAAGTGTTTCCAGCTTTGTGAGATCAGTCCGGTGATTTGAATCACCATAAACGCAGTAATCGATAATGAGAATGTGATCGCCGTATATTTCGTTGGAGCATCTAATGCGAAGATCCCGGAAATATTGGATAGAAACACGTAGAGCGCCATCGTAATCGCGATGGGCGCTAAGAATTTCCAATTTTTACCTACATATCCTTTGACGAATTTATTCATCATGTCAATGAAGAATAGAACAAACGTCATGAATAAATTAGGCTTAGCCTTGACATCCAATCTCTGTACTCTAAATCCAATGATTGTAGAAAAGATTGCGATCACACCCATGATAAAAAGCGAGGTCAGAAAATAACCAGGCAGTTGTTGAATATACTCAAGTATTGTCTGGATCATGTGGTATAACCTCTTCTTCCTTAGGTTTCTTGATCAGCGGAGTTGCATAAACCAAAACGCCAATTTTAACAGAAATCATTCCGAGCAATAAGATAATATAAGAATTGATCATGATTTGAGTCCCTAAAGTCCGCGTATCAAAATAAACAATAGCAATAATCACGATATAAAATATATAACGTTGGATCAGATGGGTAACCAGCTTATAAGAAGTCAGCTTATTCTTAGTCACTTGAATCATCAAGCTATGATTAAAAAGAGC
>DOYO01000034.1:0-1224 GCA_003518475.1 Acholeplasmataceae bacterium | reverse complement strand
CCCAAGATGGAAACTCCAATGACTGTAAAAATCATTTGCATGACAATCATATAGGTCATGAAAATCCGTCTTGCTTTGTTTCTTCTATTTCGTTCCAAATAATCTGTCCCCGCAGTCTCCAAGACCGGGAACGATATATCCATGTTCGTTCAGACGTTCATCCAAAGCGGCGAGATAGATACTGACATCAGGATGATCCTTCTGCAGTCTTGCAACACCCTCAGGACAACCAACCAATCCAACATAACGGATATCCGTTGCTCCACGGCTTTTTAATATTTCAATCGCTTTGCATGCGGATCCTCCGCTTGCCAGCATCGGGTCGACAACCAAAACGACACCTGTTTCTATTTCTTTAGGAAATTTTGAATAATATACATGAGGCTGTAGTGTTTCTTCATCACGATAAAGTCCGATATGTCCGATTTTAGCGGTAGGAATGATGTTATGAATTCCATCAACCATACCGAGTCCTGCACGAAGGATTGGAACGATAACTACTTGTTTTTCCAACTCATAAACTGTTGTTTCACAAATAGGTGTTTCAATCGTTCTTGGTCTTGTGGTGAAATCACGCGTGATTTCATAAGTGATTAATCCACTGACCTCATTGACGCTTTCTCTAAACTCTTTGGTTCCAGTTCTTTTATCTCTGATCTTCATCATTTTATGATCAATCAGAGGATGATGCAAAATCACTACTTTACTCATCTTATTCATTCCCCTCTATGTTTTTGATTTTATCTAATCTAGGCTGATGTCTAGGTTCGAACGTCGATTGCATGAAAGAGTTGATAATTTTGATGGCTTGCTCCCTGGTGGTCGTTCTACCGCCTAAAGCAATGATGTTGGCGTTGTTGTGCTCTTTAGCGAGTCTTCCCGTATTTTCGTCATAGACGAGCGCAGCTCTGATGCCTTTGACTTTATTTGCAGCAATGCTGATGCCGATTCCAGTTCCGCAGATACCGATACCGAAATCAAAATCTTCATTCATGACTGCAAGACCTAGCTTCTTTCCATAATCTGGGTAGTCCACTGAATCCTTGGAATACGTACCCAAATCCACATAAGAAATCTTCAGGTTGTCAAAATAATGTTTGATTTGTTCCTTGAGTTCAAAACCACCGTGATCACTACCAATCGCAATTTTCATTGAGATCCTCCTATATTTGACCTATTTTTAATTATATCATATAATGATACTTTTTTCGACTCATTCAATCG
>DOYO01000023.1:10401-97708 GCA_003518475.1 Acholeplasmataceae bacterium | reverse complement strand
AAAGCATCCTACTACGGAATCGGCATGGCCTTAGTCAGAATAACATCCGCCATTTTCAATAATGAGAACCGCATCATACCGATTTCTGTGTATAATGATGGAATCTATGACATTGAAAAGGACTTATATATTGGTTTGCCAGCTGTCTTAAACCGAGATGGGGTTCATCATCTCGTAAAACTCAAGTTTGATCAAACAGAAACAGAAAACTTAGAAAATTCTGCAAAGATTCTGAAATCAGTCCTCAATCAGCTTGTTTTTTAAAATGAAAAAAAATAAAACTAACGATAAGATTCGTTAGTTTTTTTTGTCTAGCGACTGATTATTATTCTTCTTTTTGGTAAATCGTCACACGCTTAATGCCGTAAACCTTTTCCTTGATCTTGGTCAGGGATAAAATTTGTTCAGGCAGTACAATTTGTTTTTTAGATTCGCAGACAATGTATCCATCAGGCTGCACTCTTCTATCTAGTTTCTCCAAGACATCGTGATAAACATCCAAATCATAGGGCGGATCGACGAAAACCACGTCAAACATAATCTTTTCATCAATTGTCGCTAAAAAGCGCGCATAATCCTTCAAGGAGACATCTACATGATCCATCTCTTTGATCGTTTTCGCATTTTCAATGATGGTTTTGACTGCAACCCTGTCATGATCGACTGCATATAAAAAGCTAGCTCCTCTAGAAAGAGCTTCTAGCCCATATGCTCCTGAGCCTGCGAATAAATCAAGGACGACACCCTGGATAGATCCTCCAAGCATGTTGAAAACAGATTCCTTGACCATATCAGCGGTTTCTCTAGTTGTATCTTTACCGACGCGGATCAGATTTCTTCCACGATGCTTTCCACCGACAATCCTCATACTTCTGGGGTATATCCTGCTTTGACAATTGCTTGTTTGATTTTTTCTAAGTCTTTTTCATTCTGGAAAGTAACGCTTTTATCATCTAAAACGACTTTCGCCTTTAATCCTGACATCACGATTGACTTTTCAATCGTCATGACGCAATGCTTGCAACTCATATCGGGTACTGTAACTTTCATTTCTTATTCCTCCGTTGGTATTTGTTTGAATTTGAATAAATTTAAGCTTAATGCATTTAAAACAACCATGATGCTTGAAAATCCCATGCCGATGCCTGCGAGTGATGGATTGAGTAAACCGATGGCAGCAAGTGGAATCATAACTATATTATAAGCGAATGCCCAGAAAAAGTTCAAATAGATGTTCTTTAAAGTTGCTAAAGATAAATCGATCGCTTTAATGACCAAGCCAAGATCATAGGTCATCAAAGTCACATCCGAAGTATCGATTGCGATATCTGAACCGCTTCCGACTGCAAATCCCACATCCGCCATCTTTAAAGCTGGTGCATCGTTGATGCCGTCACCGACAAATGCGACAATGTTACCACCCTTTTGGATTTCTGCTATTTTAAGTGCCTTTTCATGAGGGAGCACTTCTGAAAACACATGCTCGATACCGAGTTCTGAAGCGATGTACTGTGCTGTGATTTCTTGATCTCCGGTAATCATGTAGGGGGTGATGTTTCTTCTCTTCAATTCAGTGATCACGCCCTTGGCAGTTTCTTTGATTGGATCTGCGACAGCAATCATGTTGACAATTTCTTGATCGATGATGGTAAAGAATACAGATTTACCCTGATGAAGATAAGTTTCATAATCATATGCTTCTGCATTTAAGTTTAATTCCTTCACTAAATTCAAGGAACCGACATATACAGTTTTATTTTGTATAGTTCCCTTGATGCCCTTGCCAAGAAGCACTTGGAAGTCTGATACTTCAAGATATTCTTGATCATAAGCATCTGTGATCGCTTCAGCAATCGGATGATTGGAATGTTTTTCTAGGGATGCTGAATACTGAAGGGTTGACTGTTCACCGATGAAATCGGAGAGTTCGGGATGACCTTTTGTCAATGTTCCAGTCTTATCGAAGGCGATTGCGCTAATCTTGTTGGCGATTTCAAAGAATTCGCCACCCTTATAAAGAATGCCTTCCTTAAAGGCGATGCCGCTTCCTACTGAAATCGAAGTTGGAGTCGCCAAACCTAACGCGCATGGGCAAGAAATAACTAAGACTGCGATGGCGGGACCGAAGGCATGACTCACTTCATGGCCGCCATCAACGACGAACACCCATAAAAGAAAGACGATGATGCTGATTAAAACAACGACAGGAACGAATAATGCAGCGATTTTATCAGCGATTCTTTGAGCTTTCGGTTTGATTAACGCAGTATCTTCAACGGTTTGGATGATGTTCGCTAGGACTGTGTCAGAACCGACTGCGGTGACCTTGATTTCCAAGGTTTCAATCGTATTCATGGTCGAGCCGATGACACGGCTTCCAGGCTCTCTAAATGCAGGCATGGGTTCTCCAGTGATCATCGCTTCATCGACATAGCTCTTTCCAGATATGACAATTCCGTCCAACCCTATTTTTTCATTTGCCAAGACAATGATGGTATCTCCAGGCTTGACGTCATCGATTGGAACCATTGTATCCACACCGTTTTTTCTGACTCTCGCTTCCTTCGCTCCCAGACTGATCAAGGATTGAAGGGCGTTGCTTGTTTTTTCTTTGACTCTGTTTTCAAAGAAATTTCCGACTAAAACCATGAAAATGATGACTGCAGTAGTTTCAAAGTAGAGATTAGGCATCGCGTGATGGGGAGATGGAACGTAGGTTAATGTCGTATAGACTGAAAATATGTAGGCAGCGCTTGTCCCAAGGACGACTAAGGCATCCATTCCTAAATTTTTACCTTTGATCTGATGGTAGGTCGCTATAAAGAACCTTCTGCCGACAAAGAATAAAATCGGGGTTGCGATCGCCCATTGAACATAACCGTTCATTAAAAGGTCAGGCACAGGGACTTGAATACCCAAGTGGACGAACATCGTCCACAATAAAGGGAATGTGAGGATAGCAGCTAAAATAAGATCGATAATGTCTTTTTTCTTTGCTTTTTCTTGTTGTTCACTATTCAAAATAGGATAGTATCCGATGATTCTCAGGTGATCTGCAAGCTTATCGATATCGTATCTAGATTCCTCATAATTAAAAATGACTTTTTTTGAGGTGACTAAGACTTTCGCATCCACTTCAGGCAAATCATTAAAATAGGTTTCAATCGACTTTGCGCACTGTGCGCAAGTGATGTTGCTAACTTTCATTGTTTTTCTAGTCATATGTTTAATCCTTTCATCTGCTGATAAGCATGGGTGATGATATGTCTGGTGTCATTATCCGATAAACGGTAATAAACCATCTTGCCTTTTTTATCGCTTTCGACAAGGTTGTAACTTTTAAGGAGCTTCATTTGATGCGATATCGCGCTTTTGGAAACACCCAAAAGATACGCTAAATCACAAACACATAGTTCATGCTCCTTGATGGATTCCAAAATCTTGATTCT
Organism: Acholeplasmataceae bacterium; assembly: GCA_003518475.1. Taxonomy (GTDB): domain Bacteria; phylum Bacillota_I; class Bacilli_A; order Acholeplasmatales; family Acholeplasmataceae; genus Peloplasma. The sequence continues at coordinate 94,259 of DOYO01000023.1, read as the reverse complement.
GGTCATGTCGCTCAAGAGTTTGAATAGACTGACAAGATTATTGAATTCAATATCTGTATATGCATTTTTTTTCACTTCATCTAGTACATCCTGATGGAATACCGTGCAATTGCAGTTCACATCGCAGCTTTTCATACAACCTCCTATAGTTGAGCGTTCACTCAACTGTAATTATACAGGATTATATATTCAGTTGCAAGAAAAAAGCACAATCGCTTGTGCTTATGGTTTGAGAAGTTCGTCTACTGTTTTCCTATCTAGTTTTTTTATAACTGCCAAGACCAGTTTGATTGTGTTTTCATAATCATCCAAGTGGACGATTGATGTATGGGAGTGCATGTTTCTGGTTGGAATGCAGATGGAGATGGATGCTGCGCCTTTGTGAGCGAGATGCATATGCGCCGCATCTGTTCTTCCTCCGGTGATAAACGCTTCCTGGTAAGGGATTTTTTCTGTTTTTGCAACATCAAGAATTAAGTCACGAAGCGCGCGGTGAGGAATAAGCCCAGAATCGAAAATCAGGATTTGAGGACCTTTTCCAAGGGATTGTTGGTCTGCGTCTCCACCTGGAACGTCATTCGCGATTCCAGTGTCGATTGCGATCGCTATTTCAGGTTCAACCACATAAGAGCTTGTTTTCGCTCCGCGGACACCCATTTCTTCTTGAACGGTGAACGTTCCAAAGAGTTGGTTTGTCTCATTTTTCCCTAATCTTTTTAATATTTCAATGACAGCAGCGCTGCCGATCCTGTTATCCCATGCTTTTCCTAATAAATACTTTTCATTTCCTAAAACCATGAATTCAGAATGGGGAACAATCATGCATCCAGCTTCTACGCCAAGAGCTTCCGCTTCTTCTTTAGAACTTAAGCCTAAATCTATATACATCGTTTCAACAGGAATTGCCACACTTCTCTTATCTGCAGGAATCATGTGAGGAGGTTTAACGCCTGTAACACCCATCACGATACCTTTTTTGGTGTGTATTTCCCAGACTTGAGCAAGCATGACTTGTGAGAACCAACCACCTACGGTTTGGAATTTAACAAAGCCTTCCTTGGTGATTTGTGTGACAAGCAGTCCGACTTCATCCATGTGTCCGGCAATCATGACCTTTGGTCCATGTTCACCCTTCACACCAATCAGTGATCCTAGATTGTCATAAACCACTTGATCGACGACATCCTTGATTTCTGAGGCGATAAATTGACTGACTTTCTTTTCATTTCCTGGGATTCCAGCTAAAGATGATAGTTTTTTTAGTATTTCCAATTGTTTTGTCATAGGTTCGTTCCTTTTCTTTACATTGGCTTGATTATAGCACATTTGGACATAAAAAAAAAGCCTAGAAAGCGGTGAGAACGAATTAATTAAAAAGGGGTATTACCTTTTCGATGTTTCGGGATTCCAACTGAATGGCTTTCACGCCCACATCGTTTCAATTCCCATAAAAAAGCTTTAGGGTTCCACGGGTTGCCTTCTAGGTTCACTTTCAATTTATCACTAATGTATCACGTTGTCAAGCAAAAGAAAAACGCTTGTATAAAAACAAGCGTCATTTTGTTCTTTCAAAGAAAGAAGGAATACTATTTTTTAAGAATAGAAAACAGATATTCTCACGAACGTTCCATGATGCACCATGAGTGACAATAAGACTTCTCTGATCTTGGATTCAATCATATAATCGACATTTAAGCATGGAATATCGATTTTTACCGTCAAATAATCATCTTCACTTAACTCATCCAGTTTCGAAACCGTGAATTCTTTAGAAAACTCTTCAAGCTCTTCCTCAAGTTCAAAATATACAATCATGCTGATCACAATCTTCGTTTTGATTTCCAAATCTTTTAAAAGTGCAGCAAGGCTTTGCGCTCTGGCGATGATATAATCGGGACGGTGGAAAAATCTCTTTTCATAAAGTGATTTATCCGGATCATCCTCCAGGGTCAAAGGAATTGCCATTTTAAACTTAGATTCCAAAAATACCTTGAACTTTTCCGCTCTTTTTTCCTGTTTGTGGTGAAAGTCCGCATAGACATGAATCATTTGTTTTCCATAGGTATAAGCAGTGATGATGAATTTGAAATAATTGGCATAAATCAAGATTTCCTGCAGGTTCTTTTGAAATGTTTCTAGCTTGACCTTGATCTGGTAATGTCCTGTTTTCGTGAAGGATTCGTTATAAACAAGCGGTTCGAATAAGGCATTCGCGAATACTTCCATCTGCTGATCCACATCATAATAGTGATAGCTGTCATAAATAACACGCTGGAAGAGTTTGATCAGCTCAACGATGGATACGACAAGTCCGATTAAGAAGAATGAACCTGCGAAGCTGTATTTCACTGCATCTGGGAAATCAGAGATTAAAAGCAGATAAACAATAATCGGAAATGATGAGACTGCAAGTCCCCTAAAGGTCGATGTGAAGCCTTTTTTAAAGAGAAAGAACGCTAAAACGAAAACAATGATCACTCCATAGAAGATAAAGAAGTTGAACCAATTGAAATCATCTAATGAATTCTTGATGTTGTTCAATCCATGAATGAATAAGAAGATTCCTAAAGATATAAGAAACAAGGTCGCTAGTTGTCTGGAATGAAGGTACCAGTCCTTTGTATAAAGCTTTCTAGCCTGCGGGAGATGATAGAAATTCTTCATTTCCTTCCGATAAGAAAAGAACGGCCAGTAGGATCCCCTCAAACTGAAATGAATCGGAAGGACATCTTCAGCATTCATCTTTGATTCAAGGTAAGATTCGAAGCTTGACAATGGATTTAAAACAAATAACAACGTTCCAATAATCACAAAGGGAAGATTATAGGATTCTTCCAAAACAGTTAAGAAAACTGCAGTTATAAATCCATATATAAAATAAACGATTAATTTAGGTACTCCCCCGAATACATAAATACCGACATAGACTAAAGCTAAAATAGCTGAAATCATGAAAATGCCTTGACCTCTTAAATTGAGTAGGATCAAAGCGATTGGCATTAAGATGAAGATGAGAATGGTGAGTGACCCTGCGATTGTGATACGTCTTTTCATGATGTAGCCCCCAATAAATTAATTATACAAAAAAAGAGTGGAATATTCCACCCTTTTGTCTTAATTACTTAATTGAACTTAATGCTGCTACAAGATCAGCTTTAAGCATCTTATCTGCATTTTCAATACCTTTTTCAACTGCAAGTGCTTTTAAGTCTTTAACAAGAAGTTTTGAATAGTCAACTGCTTCTACCTTAGCTTCAACCTTTTGAACTGGTTTAACTTCAGCTTTGACAGCCTTCACTTCTTTAACTTCAGCCTTAACGGCTTTTTCAGCTTTAACTGGCTTAACTTCAACCTTAGGTTCAACCTTCATGACAAGCTTGTAAGGAGCTGGTTTAGCAACTGCTGCTGGCTTGTTTGCGATAGCATCCAATGCGATTTTGCAGAATGCTGTGAAATCTTCCGGTTGCAGTACTGCGATATCTGCCAACATCTTTCTGTTGACATTGACATTTGCAAGTGCCAATCCATGGATCAACTTAGAGTACTTTAAACCATTAAGCTTGGCTGCAGCGTTGATACGTTGGATCCAAAGCTTTCTGAAATGTCTCTTTTTTTGCTTACGGTCACGGTATGCATAACGTAAGGAACGCATAACCTGTTCATGGGCTGTACGATAAATCGTGCTCTTCGAACCGAAGTAACCCTTAGCTAACTTTAATATTTTTTTACGGCGCTTTCTAGCGACTGTTCCGCCTTTTACTCTCATTTTTTTTCGTCCTCTTTCTTACAATAAGTTCGAAATCAATGACTTAATACGCTTGATGTCGCTTGCGTCTACAGTAGTTTCGCCTCTTAATTGTCTATTTTGTTTCGTTGTCTTTGATGCTGCTAAATGGTTTGAATATGCGTGTCCACGCATTAATTTACCAGTACCAGTAACCTTGATTCTCTTTTTTAATCCACTATGTGTCTTAGCTTTTGGCATGTTCTTACCCTTCCTTCTATGTGTTTGTTGGTGCAATAATTGCGATCATACTTCTACCGTCCATTTTTGGTCTAGCTTCCACTGTTCCATTGGTTCCGATAGCTTCAATAAATTTTTCCATCACTGTTCTTCCGACATCGCTATGGGTGATCATTCTTCCGAAGAAACGAATTGTCAGCTTAACCTTATCGCCTTTACTTAGAAATTTCAAGGTTTGTTTCAGCTTGGTTTCGAAGTCGTGCGTGTCAATAGTTGCGCTCAAACGAATTTCTTTAAGCTCAACGATATGCTGATTCTTCTTGATTTCTCTTAGCTTTCTCTGTTGTTCGTAACGGAACTTTGAGTAATCCATCAGTTTTGCTACCATAGGTCTTGATTCTGGGGATACGACAACCAAATCGATTTCTCTTTGACTAGCAATAGAAAGTGCTTCGCGTCTAGAGATAATACCAATTTTCGTACCTGTTTCATCAATAACCAGCAGTTCAACATTTGGAATGCTTTCATTTACAAGTTCTGTAGGTTTGTTAGGTCTTTGTTGTTTAATGCAGTCCACCTCCGTTTCTTTGTTTGTATAGAAAAGAAAAAGGCAAGTACATAGAGTACCCACCTGTAACGTCAATTGTTTTAACGTGACTCATGTTGCCTACGAATTCATTCATCAGGCGAGAGGGTACCTCTTCTTTTCACTATTTTCATACGTGTTGATTATACCCATTTTAGGATGCAATGTCAAGAAAAATATGAATTAAATTTCTTCATAGAGCATTTTTTTGATGGATAGAACCAATCCAAGAAAAATATAACACATTTTGTAAGGAATAGCAAGGCTAAAAGAGGAAATTGAAGGGAAATATAACGGAATGATATAGAAAATAAGGATGGACTCCTGATCTTCCTGATAGAGTGAAAATAGAATATAAAGAAGGGCGAAAACAACAGAAAATGCTTTTTGTCGGTCTTTGATGAAGGTGAGAATGATGATCATTAAGATAATGCCGTCTAAAAAGATGTTGAAAAAATAGGGAATGCTGAATGTATTGACTTGGTAATATGATGTAAATATGCAAGGGATGACGTGATAAAGAATGAAAACCATCAAATAGAACCAGGTCAAGATGATGATATATAAAGCGAATTTGCTGGTGATGACCTTAAGTTTTTCAAAATAGGCGATCATCGGTTTCAAAAATGACTGGTCATGATCCATTGTTATAAGGACAATAAAGAATGGAATCAGAAGATGTAAGGATTTTTGAGCCATCTCTTCATAATATAGCTGATAATCCTCATGAAATAGCAGTTCTTGATTCATGGATACGCCTGAGATGGATAGCATGTAGATGAATACAGGTATGATGATTAGGGATAAATAAAGGAAGATTCTTCTTTTTCCGTAGAAGAGATGAACAAATAAATATTGAATCATAGCTTCAGATGTTGGTTCGCCATTTCCATAAAAAACTCAGGCTGATGGGTAGAAATCATGATGGATAATCCCTCTTCCTTCTTCTTGAGCAAACATTTCTTCAGCATGCCTGCGCCTTCATGATCCAAACCTGACAAGGGCTCATCTAAAATGATTAAATCCGGATTTCCCATGAAGGTTGAAAAGAGTGCTAGTTTTTGATGGTTTCCCTTGGATAGCTCATGAATGCTCTTAAAAAGAGGAATATTGAATTCCAATAACAATTTTTGATCAATCTTTGATTTCTTGATTCTAGATAATGTCTCTAAATATTTCATCACCGGGACAAAGGATGGCAACATCGCTTTTTCAGGTAAATATCCGATTTTTAATTTTTTTGACTGAACTGTCCCCAAATCCGGATGCGTAAACCCAAGCAATAGATGAATCAACGTTGTTTTTCCATTTCCGTTCTCCCCACTCACCAAAATAAAGTCTTTTTCATTGATTTCCAAGTCAAAGGTTCGGTTCAAATACTTCTTTCCTGCGTGATCGAGCTTAATTAAGGGCATATAGGTTGATGAGAGGTCCGCTCTCTTTTAAGATTTGATAATCCACCAAGTATCTGAAATTATCGATGATCTGGATTTGATGATTCGCATAATAAATGATGATGGGGACATCATTTAAAAGATAATCCGCAACAGGAATATCCAAGGTAATCCGATTACCCTGAATGGTGAACAATACCTCCATATTCACACCTATTTCAATTCTGTCGATTTCTTCAACCATGGTCTCATAATCGATATAAATCTCCCTTAAACGCGATAAAAAGTGATGTTCTTCTTTACTCCCATTCAGTCCTGTCCAATCCAAAACATCCTCAGAATCAGCAAGATAAACCAAAGAAAAACTCCCCAGATAGAAACTATATTGATCCATGTTGATCAGCTCGATGTGCATATATAGATCTTCAATCAAAAAATCATGATCCAAATAAGGCAGTTCAAGCATTAAAAGATATTGATGATAGATCCCGTTCAAATACGTTTCAACATGTCCATATTGAATATCTTTTAACGGCATCTCTATTTTCTTACTTTCATCCAGATTTGAAAAATAGATGTTCAAATAGCTTTCCGGATTGGATAACGGATGTTTTTCTTCATTCAAATAGATTGGAACCTCCATTCTCCCTTCTTCAACTGACCTATAGCTGTAATACTGGGCAACAGTCAATACCCTCTTTTCGATCATCACTTCATTTTGTTTGATGATAATCACCAGCGCTGAAACCAAAATAATCACCGTCACATAAAACAAAAACGACTTCATATCCGCACCTTTTCAAGTCTTTGGTACTGGGTTGTCACGATAAAAACCTCGAATCCCCCTCTGTTTGCTCTTATCCAGAAGACGTATCTTGCTGCGACTCCGTTCGTGATTTTTCCTTCCCCGTAGATATAAAGGTCGACCTGAGTTCCTGGATCAACATCCAGTTTGATTTCAATCGATTCCTTATCTTCTGAAGAAACCGTATACTCAGCAGTCAACTTCAGCTGCGCCTCCAAATCAAAGGTAAAAACCTTTCGATCGTTTTTAAAGTCAACTCCAATCGTTCCGCTTGCAGATAAACCAAGCTTGGATGTCACTTTTCTGTCCAGCTTATACGTATATTCAATCGGCGTATATCCATCATTGTAGTAAGAAAACAAGGTTTCCGAGATATAGGAAAGCTTGATATTGGTATTGACCTTATATATCCGCCACCCTAAAAACTTTCTGCTGTCCACATGGCTGTAATAGTCTTTATACTCATCCTTTGTATAGTTTTCCAAAAGTTTTCCTTCAGTAAGCGTGATCGATTCATAGCTTTGATACCCCGTATCCGCACTGACTACATTCGGATACGCAAAAAGAAACCCAAATAACAAACAGGTAAATATTAGTTTTTTCATCATTTTATCCTCCTGCTTTATGTTAGGAGGAGTGCATAGAGATTACTTTATATCCAACTAAAAAAAAGAACCAACTCAACTGAGCTGGTTCTTAAACTACTTCTTCATGAATTTTTCAATGTCCTTGACTTCCTTGATGATTTCTTTCGTCAAGTTGATGCATCCATCCTTGGTGACAACGACATCATCTTCGATTCTAATGCCGATACCTTCTTCAGCAATGTATAATCCGGGTTCAACCGTAATCAATGCGCCTTCTGGAATGATCAAGCTGTAGTTTCCGACATCATGCACGTCAAGTCCTAAATAATGACCTAGAGAATGATAATAATACTTGGATATTTCAGCATCTTCCTTGATCAACCCTAACTTTTTCGCCCCTTCCGTCAGGATGGATTTACCAAAGTCAAAGAATTCTTGCAGGGATACGCCTGGCTTCAGCCATTCGATTGTTTTCTTGTTGGCTTCTAATACGACTTCATATACTGCTTTTTGGCGGTCACTGAATTTTCCGTTTGCAGGATAGGTTCTTGTTACATCTGAGTTATAGTTTTGATAGGATACGCCCAAGTCGAATAAGACTAAATCATTATTTCCAATCTTCGTATCGTTATTGATATAATGCAGGATTGCTGCATTCTTGCCGCTTGCAGCAATCGTATTGAATGCTGTAACGGTACGATGCTTGTTCAATACATAGTTGAATTCAGCTTCGAGCTCGTATTCTCCAAGTCCTGGTTTGATTGTAGATAGGATTCTGTTCAAGCCTTCCTTGGTGATTTCTACCGCTTTTCTCACTTCACTCACTTCATGTTCATCCTTAACCATCCGCATCTGGGCTAAAATCATCTGGTTTCCCATGATATTGACAAAAGGATACATATCCTTCAAGCGTTGCGCATACTGAATAGAAACCGTTGGATCAGCAACCTCGGATTGGCGTTCCAAATCCATATAGATACCTTCGATTTGACCGAAAGCCGCTCTTCTTGATGTGGAAAGCTGCTGTGCGATGAAGGTATCGAAGGTCTTGATGTCTCTGATATCCTTAAGCTCCAGTCCTGCAATTTTTGCTGCATCTTCAAAAGTTAGTCCAGCGCCGTCCCAAAGGGCTTTAACTGGATCAGTCAGCTCGATGAACAGGTATGCCGCTGTATTCATAATCCCCTTGGCAAGGACCAATATGGCACGTTCCTGTTCGATTCCGGTCATATAGAAAAAGTTCCTGTTGACGGAATACATGTAGTTCTGATCTCCAGACTTTTGAGGAGCATGTCCTGAAAAGAGGATGGATAATGAATGTGGCTTTACTTGATTCAAATAGGTTGTTCTTCTAATTTGATACATGTCTTCACTCCTTATATTTTTTCGATGATTTTTAGAATATTCTCGCTTAACTGATGGACAAATGCTTTCGCTTCCATCATGGATGAAGCTTTTGTTCCATAATAAATCTTGATCTTAGGCTCAGTCCCTGAAGGTCTCATGACGATCCAGGTATCATCCTCAAAATCATATTTTAAAACGTTTTGAGAAGGATAGGAGAGCTTTGTCTGGTGATGTCCCCTGACATGGATGCCTAGAAGGATGTCATCATAGGAAACTAGCTTTTTATGCTCAATGACTGGAGGATTCGTTCTGAAATAGGTCATGATTTCATTAATTCTTTCGATTCCTGAACGTCCGGTCATGGTGATGCTCTTTGTAAACTCGTAATAATAGCCATATGTCTTATAAATGATTTCCAGATAATCGATAATGGTCATGTTCTGTTCTTTTGCGTATTCTGCAATTTCAGAAAGCATGTAAACCGCTTGAACCGCATCCTTATCCCTGACGAAATCCTTGATCAAGCTTCCATAGGATTCCTCACATCCAAAGATATAGATGCCTTTATCTTTATTCAACTCAGCCTGTTCACCGATGAATTTGAATCCGGTCAAGGTCGTAACAACATCCATGTCGAACGATTTCGCGATGACAGGGATTAAATTGGTTGTGACATTGGTTGTGTACACATAACCGCCTTTCGGCAGAGAATGGTTTTTCTTCTTTTCAGTCAAAATATAATAAAGTTCAATGGCTGCAGTTTGGTTTCCAGTGAGTAAATGATAATCATTTTCATGCTTAACCGCGATTCCCAATCTGTCAGCATCCGGATCGGTCACCATGACGATATCCGCATTTAATTCTTTTGCATACTTGATCGTTTCTTCAAACGCTAATGCTTCCTCGGGATTTGAGGATTTCGTATTGGGGAATGTTGGATCAACGATCATCTGCGGTTGGTATGGATAAACGTCATATCCTTCTTTCTTCAAGAAACCAGGGATGATTTCTCCGCCTGTTCCATGGAGAGGAGAGTAAACAATCTTCACTCTTTTTTCTTCAGAATCATTAATTCTGATGGTTTCGACTTCTTCTAAGTAAATAGAATCGAATGAGGAGTCGATGGTTTTGATGTGAGCATCATCGACAAACTTGATTTCAAATGGGTTTTTGATCGCATTCGTTTCCATAATGACAGCTTCCGCCGCTTCCGGATTGAGTTGCGCTCCGGTATGGTCGTATGCTTTATATCCGTTATATTCTTTTGGATTGTGCGACGCGGTAATCATGATTCCACCCGCGCACTTAAAGTATCTGACGGCGTAAGAAAGCATTGGAGTGGGTCTAAGCTCTTCAAACAGATAGGAATCTATTTGTTCAGCCGCTAAAACCATCGCGCATTCATGCGCGAATCTTTTAGAATCCTTCCGGTTGTCATAAGCGATGGCAACACCGCCCCTGATTTGATTCTTTTTGATGTATCTTGCAAAGCCTGAAGTGGCTTTTCTAATCGTATAGAGGTTGATGCGGTTCGTCCCGACACCCATGATCCCACGCAAACCGCCGGTACCAAAGGATAAGTCTGTATAAAAGACCTCTTTGATTTCTTCTTCATTCAATTTGTTCAATTCTTCTTTAAGTGCTGGATCTAATTTGTCTTGTTTGAGCCAGAACTCATAATTGTCTTTATATGTCATATGATCACCTGTATTTATTATAGTATAAAGTATAAGAAAAATAACCAGAATTGTCCGGTTATTTTTTGATTATTTCATTTCGGTTGAAAATATTGAGCAGTCCCTTTAAGACTAAATCAGGATCTCTGGTCAAAGGATGCTTGCATAGTGGAGCGATTGTTGAAGATAGTCCGCCTGTCAGAACGACATCGAATTCTTCTTTGACTTCTTCAGCGACTCTTTCAATCAAGCCATCGACTTGGGATGCGACACCATATGTCATGCCTGACTGCATGCAGCTGATGGTATTGGTGCCAAGCACTTTTTTAGGCACTTCGATATCGATATCGGGAAGCAAAGCGGTATTTCCAACTAAAGCTTTGATAGAGATGCTCACACCTGGGGTAATGATAACGCCCAGTATGGTTTTATTTTTAACATAGATATATTTATTGGCAGTGCCTAGATCAACGACTAAGATCGGTTTAACTGAATACTCAACCCCGACTGCGTCGCAAATCAAGTCAGCTCCGACTTCTCTTGGGTGATCAGTCTTGACATTGAGACCTGTTTTAACGCCCGGACCGACAATGAGTGGCTCAAGATGGAAAAAACGGTCACAAATCTCCTTTAACTTTTCCGTAATGCGGGGCACGACGGACGAGATGGCGATTGCAGTGATGGAGGGTACTGGTATCAAACTTCTGATCTGGATGAAATATTCATCTGCGGTTTTGGAAACCTCGGTGTTCAACCTGTAGGTTTCTAAAATCTTTTTGCCATCTGATAAACCGATGGAAATATTGGTGTTGCCGACATCAAATAGTAAAATCATGGGTAAACCTCATTTCATCGATTATTTTTAACTTGCTTGAGCGCTAAAATAATGGGTGTTCCGATCAATACTGCCAGAATCGCTTCCAATAAGCCGTTGGTCACAGCGACCGTGTAAACAAATCCGATCAAATCATCAGATTGCAATAATTCAGAGATATATGCACCTTCGAAAATGACCAAAGCGGTTAAGACAAGCACAGTATGGATCACAGTAGCAATCAATAGTGTTGAAGGAATCAATACGCTGTCTTGTTTTTCCGACTTGATGAACGCATAATATCCGGTAATAAAGAGGGTTGTGATGAGTAACGTGACTGGAAGCACTGCGGAAGCGCTCCATCCAGTTGTCGAGATGACAGCCTGGGATGAGTAATACATGCCAAACACGGTAATCAAGCTCACGATGCCGAAAATGTAGATTTCGCTATGCTTCAGCTTCACTTGAAGAAGCTTGAACAGATCAAAAAGATATGCTGCGGCAAGCGCGAAGAGCACGCGGGGTAAAACTGAAATCCACGGCAACACGAATACTGGATCCAAGGGACCTGCTGGCGCGATGACAGCTTTAATCAAAGAGCCGAGACCGAAGATCAAACCAAGCAATACGCTGTACTTCTTAGGCAATAAAAAAACACCAATCAAAACAGGGATATGGATCAACGTGAGTGATGCGACGCCGAAGGTGATGAATCCAACCTGCGGTACGAAGATCATGACGAGGATAATCGCTGAGAAGACTGCCGTTAACGTTAAATCTTGAATTTCATTCTTTTTCATTTCTATTCTCCTTTTTAGGCCGCTATGGGTCCCATAAGTAATTTAATTATAATTCTTTTATCTAAAAAAAACAATAAAAAAGTCCAAGTTGGCTTGGACTATTCTGAATATGGACCCCAAGGACTGTTATCCGGGTCTGTATAAACGCGTTTTCCGCGGTTTAAGCCATTAATCTGTTCCAATTCTTCAGGAGTCAAATGAACGTCGATAGATTTATAGTTTTCAAGTATTCTTGATGGCGTAACGGATTTTGGAATCATGATGACCCCTCTTGCCATCCCCCAGGAAACAATGACTTGTGGAATCGTCGCGTTATGCTTTCTGGCGATTTCTCCCAATCCTTCTCCCCAGATGCCTTCGAAGACTCCGCCCTTCATCAATGGACCGTATGATTCAATCGCGATGCCTTCTTTTTCAAGATAAGCCTGCAAGGGAACTTGTGATAATCCTGGATGAAGCTCGACCTGATCAACCATCGGTTTAATCTTCGCGGTTTCCATCAGGTCTATCAAATGATGTCTTTGGAAGTTGGAAACGCCGATTGCTCTAACTTTCTTTTCTTGGTAGAGCGATTCAAAGAACGCCCAGGTTTGCTGATTCACTTTCTTATCGTGATTCGGCCAGTGAATCAGATAAAGATCCACATAATCTGTTTGAAGCTTTGATAAAGATTCTTGAAACAGTTTTTTCATGGTTGGAAGTGACTGATGTCCCTTATGTTTGGTCGTAATGAAAATTTCTTTTCTTGGAATACCGGAATCACGGATCGCATCACCGACAGATTGTTCGTTTTTATACATCTGAGCGGTATCGATGTGTCTGTAACCGACCTCAAGTGCGGTTTTGACCGTGTCATATGCGCTTTCTCCGTCGGCAACCAAGAATGTTCCGATTCCAATCATTGGCATCAAAACGCCATTGCTTAATTTTTTATTCATGAGTTACTCTCCTTCAATTCTTGAATCAGTTTTGGACTCAACGTCTTTAGGACTGTGTAAAGCATTTTTCTCGCTTCATCCAAATCTCTTAAATCCATCATTGCCGCTGTGGAATGGATATATCTGGCTGGCAAACCGATCGTTGTGGCCAACACGCCTTCATTCAAATCAAGCGCGACAGCGGCATCCGTGCCGCCCATCGAAACGAAATGCTGCATTTTAATGTTATGTTTTTTCGATAATTTCGTAAAAAATGCCATCAAGCCTTGATGCATGATATTTTTTGGGTCGTACATGCGGAGTAAAAATCCTTTTCCGAGCCCGCCTAAAGCATCCTTATCAAGGGCATCATTGACGGGAGATGCGTCTAAGACAAGAAAAACATCGGGCTTGAAATAATTGACTGATGTTTCTGCACCTCTGAGTCCGACTTCTTCCTGGACTGTAGCTCCGATGATCAATGTATAAGGTAACTCAATATCATGAAATGCGCGCATCGCCTCCAAGGCTAATCCGCAGCCATATCTGTTATCAATCGATTTTGAGATGAGTCTGTTTGGGTTTTTGGTATAACAGAAGGGATTGTCATATAGAACCATGTCTCCCAAGGATACGCCGAAGGATAAAGCTTCTTCTTTAGAGGTTGCTCCGATATCCAAGACAAGATCAGAAAACGCTGTTCCCTGTTCCTTCTTCAAATGCGGAGGAATCGCTCCAATGACNNATGAGTCCAACCTCATCCATGTGTCCGGCTACCATCACGATCGGCGCTTTTGGATCTTTTGCCTTCTTCACTGCGAAAATAGAGCCTAGACGGTCTGTCTCAATTTTATAATTTGGGTATTTTTCCATGTCAGCTTTCATATATCCTCTGACATTTTTTTCATTGCCTGATGTTCCAGCTAAATCAAATAAGTCCTTATATACTTTCTTGAGCATCTTTTTCTACCTTTCCAGTGAGCTGATAAATCGGTCCGATTGCTCTCTTCTTGATTTCGTATTCTGTCATATAAGCCGATTCTTCCAAGTTAAAATTAATGTCAGTGATATGAAAATAGGGTTCGATGTACTCAATCGATGCGTCAAATAATTCCAAGTGATCGGTTCTAAATTGGATAAACGCGTCTTTTTTCATAATAATTTGGTAACGCTTGAGAAAAAGCTCTGAGGTCAGTCTTCTTTTATGATGTTTCTTTTTTGGCCATGGATCAGAAAAATTCAAGTAAATGCCATCAATCGAATCCGGTTTGATATAGGATAAGAGATTTTCAGCATCGCCATGAATGATTGTCAGATTATTGATATGCAAGGCATTTCTTTTTTCTAAAATGCGGTAGGTGATGTTGATATTCACTTCCATCGCGATATAGTGGTCGCTTGGATGATCTTTAGCGATATCCGTGATGAACTTACCTTTTCCGCTGCCGATTTCCAAGTAAACATGCTCTGTTTTCGGTTCAATCATTTGGATGGTTGTAATCACGCCTTCAGTCGCTAAAAGCTCCTCTGTGACGTATTTGATGTGTTTTTGTCTCATAGTGTGTCCGTTTCTAAAAAAACTGAAAGCGGCAGCATAGCTACCACTTTTGTTTCATTTTTTTGATTGTTTCTGTTATGTCAGTCTTCCCAAGCCTTCGGTGACTAAAAAGTCAGCGATTGCGACAATTGCTTTTTCAGCATCGCTTCCGGTCACTGAAACCTTGACGGTTTCACCTTTATAGATGCCTAATGACATCAAGCCCATGATGGACTTTAAGTTTACGGTTTTATTCATTGCAGTCAAATCTATTTCAGCAGCAAAGCTCATCGCTAGATTGACAAGACGTGTAGCAGGACGGGCATGAATGCCGTACTCGGAAATAATTAAGAATGATTGCTCCATTAGTTATCCTCTTTTCTTCTATCGTTCAAAAACGATAAGACTTCGTGTGTATGATCTTTAATCAGTAATGTGATTTGTTTGCCTTTTACAAATGCGGGAATATTAAGATATCTTAATTGATCTGCATTGACAGCTTTGGTTTCGTTCACAGTGATTTGAAGGCGTTGATGCTCTCTGCCTGCTTTGAGGATATTTTGATGTCCTCCAAGCGCTTGATAAAGCTGGTTTAAAAACCCAAGTTCAAGCGCTGCACCGACTTTTTTCTTTTTCTTGTTCCGCATTCGAAAGATCAGGATGAAGAATAAAATAACGAAAAGGGTGGCGCTGGCGATTAAGATGATGAATTCAGTGGTGAACTGTGGCATTTAAATTCCTCCAACAAATAAATTATACCTATTTTTGATGCGTTTATCAATCATTTTATAAACATTGCGTCGCCAAATGAAAAGAAACGGTAATTTGTTTCCACGGCTTCCAAATATGCTTTTTTGATGAGCTCTGTTCCTGCGAGCGCGCTGACGAGCATGATCAGTGTTGATTTAGGAAGGTGGAAATTGGTAATCAGGCGGCTGACTGCTTTAAATTGGTAACCCGGATAAATGAAAATCTTTGTTTCAAAGGTTCCTGGATGAAATCCATTTGAATAATTACTTTCGATGGTGCGTATCGAGGTGGTTCCAACGCATACGATTCTTTTCTTGTTTTTGATGGCAAGATTTAGTCTGTTCGCACTCTCTTCTGATAAGGTATAGGTCTCTTCATGCATATGGTGATCCAATATATTTTCAACAGAAACAGGCTTGAATGTTCCAAGTCCCACATGAAGCGTCACCGGAATGATTTCTATGCCTTTTTCTCTGATTTTTTCTAGTAATTCCTTCGTGAAATGCAGTCCTGCGGTCGGTGCGGCTGCACTTCCGGACAATCTTGCATAAACGGTTTGATACCGATCTTTTTCTTCCAGCTTCTCAGTGATGTAAGGCGGAAGCGGCATGCTGCCGAGTCTTTCCAACAATTCAATCAGAAGGCCTTCATAATGCAGTTTAAAGATGCGCAAACCTTCATCAAGTATTTCTACGCACTCTGCGGTCAAAATGTCTGTAAAGTGAATTTTAGTGCCAATCTTGACACGTTTTGCAGGCTTGGTCATCGCTTCCCAAGTATCCTTTGAAACCTCTTTTAACAAAAGAACTTCAATCGACGCATCGGTATCTTCCTTAATCCCTATTAGTCTTGCTGGAATCACCTTGGTATCATTTAAAACAAGAACGTCATCAGGTGTCAGTTCATCCAATATATCATAAAAATGATGATGCGAAATGGTTTGTTTTACTTTGTCGACAATCATCAGTCTTGAGTGATCCCTTTTTTCACTGGGATGCTGGGCGATTGCCGATTTCGGCAAATAAAAATCAAAGTCACTTACTTTCATCTTCGAATAATCCTTTATAGTATTTTATGCCTAAGGCGCTGTATGTTTTTTCTGTTGCCATTCTACCCCGGTTGGTTCTCTTGATGTAGCCTTCCTGTAATAAATAAGGTTCATAAACATCTTCAACCGTAATGATTTCTTCACTGATGGAAGCTGCTATGGATTCTATCCCTACAGGTCCGCCGTTGAAACGTTCGATAATTGCACGTAAATATCGGTAATCGGTGTGATCTAAACCGTTATGATCGATGCCGAGCTTGGTTAAGGCATGGTTCGTTATTTTTTCAGTGACAGTTCCATCTCCGATGATTTCTGCGAAATCTCTGACACGTCTGAATAATCTATTCGCGATTCTTGGCGTTCCCCTGCTTCTTTTCGCTAGAGAGTCAATAGCTTCATTTTCTATCACATTGTTATAGACCTTTGCAGTACGTGTGACGATTTTCTTCAAATCATCAACTGAATAATAAGATAAACGCATGACNNAAATCGATTCTGATCGATCTGGATTCATGTTCTTTTCCAATCACGATATCCAAGACATAATCTTCCATCGCTGCATATAGAACTTCTTCAACAAATCTTGGAAGTCTGTGGATTTCATCGATAAATAAGACATCTCCAGGATTTAAAGAACTTAAAACAGCGGCTAAATCACCGCTTCTTTCAATGGCTGGGCCACTGGTTATTTTGATTTGTACGCCAAGTTCGTTCGCGATAATCTGAGCGAGAGTTGTCTTGCCGAGTCCTGGAGGACCGTACAGCAGGATATGGTCGAGCGCTTCTTTTCTCTTTAGAGCAGCTTTTATATAGATATCAAGCATTTCCTTGATATCCTCCTGACCAACGTATTGATCAAGCGATTGAGGGCGTAAGGTTTGATCCTCATCCTCTTTGATGGACATAGCTGTCATGATTCTATCGATATCCATGAATATACACCTACTTCATCAGCATTTGCAGAGCGCTTTTAATCATCACTTCTACAGGTTGGTCCGGGTTGATTTTTTTCATGACCTTTTTGATTTCCAATTTAGAATATCCAAGTGCTGATAATGCATCTTCAACATCATTGCCATTCGATGGAGCAAGCTCGTCAGCAACATCAATCAGCTTGCCTTTCAAATCCAAAATGATTTGTTGCGCACTCTTGATTCCGATGCCTGGGAACTTCGTTAAATATTTGACATTTCCCTCTTCAATCGCGAAAACAATATCTTTAATGGCATCTGATGCCAGAATGCTTAACGCACTTTTCGGACCAATGCCGGAAACGCCAATAAGGCGAATAAACAGCTCTTTGCTTTCCAAACTCTTGAAGCCATAAAGATTGTTGATGTCTTCTCTGACATAGTGATGCGTATAGATTCTTACCAAGTCATTGATGTGGTACCCATAAGGATTGGGAGAGATGATTAAATAACCAATTCCAGTATTTTCCACCACGATGTAGCTCGGTTTAATCTCTGTAATTGTCCCATCGATATATGCGTACACTTGAAATCACCATACCTTTATTCTTTTCTTTTGATTATAGCATTTTTCCTGAGTTTTTTCTATCATATCTCTCTATTATGATATAATATTTTATAGGATGTGATGGATATCTTAAAGTTCGATTATCTCAAAACTTATGAGACAGATTTGAAACAACAACTGAGTGTCGACAAAAAATACCTGCCAATTTCAAAAAAATTGGTAGTTCTTTTACGTGATATCAACCCGTTTCTTGCTGAAATCAGCGACAAACATAAAAAATTAAATGCTGAATACCTTCAAAAAAGCATCAATATCAATAAAACATACGCAGAAAGCATCGATAATTTCCAACGATCTTTAAAAATCCTGATTGAAAAAAATCATGCTGAAGTCGAAAAGAGCCAAAAAACCAAGATCAGTCAGACACATGAATTGAATATCAATTTCAAATCACTCTTGGAACAAATCGAAGAAAAAATCAATCAAGCCACCCAGACATCCACGGATGATCTGTTTAAAGCTGATGTCAATTCCAAAAGAGAGCTTGCCCAAATCCAGAAATTAATGATTGAAGCGAGAAAACTATACCAGGAAACCTCGACAGAAATTGAAGACGAAAAAACGGATGCTACAAACAAACTTAAAGAAGTTTATGATCAACGCATGGCTGATCTTGAAGAAGAAATCAAAAGGTTTGAAGATGATCATGCATTAAAAATCAGTTTAATCCGTACCGATACTCAAAAAAGCACCACAGAAAATGATGATATTTATCTAGATATCAAAAATAACTACTCTCAATTAAGCATACAGTTCAATAAAAAAATCAATGAAATCAAAAAGAAACATCAACAAGCGCTTACCTTCATCGATAAGGATAATGAAACAAGAATCAAACCTATCTTGGAAGCAATTGAAAATCTGAAGCTATCCTATCAGGAAGCGCAGAAAAAAGCGCTCCAGAACTTCAGCGACAGACTCACTAGCCTGAACGTTATTTTTGACGTTCAAAAGCTTGCCTATGAGTCTAAAAAGGAAAGAATTGTCCATGAATCCAATGATGCCATCACGCTTTTAAACAGCAAACTCTCTGCATTTAGAGAAACTATCCAAAAAGAAAAGCTCTCTATTTCCCGTGAAATGCGTGATTCGATGAAATCGATGGAAGATGAGCATGAACGAGAAAAAACCAATCATCAGCTTACCAGAGCATTAAATAATCAAGATTCCGAGCTCAACAAGCAGATTATCCGCACCAATAAGGACATTTTAAACAAACAGCGTGAAATGCAGCAGAGGATTTTCAATTTGGATCAGCAGCACTTAAGAGAAATCAATGAGTGGAGATTGAAAAAAGTACTTTACGAATATGAAAAGAAACAGGAATTCGCTAAAATTGAACTCAATTTTCACCATAATCTAAGCACATCCGAGCTCCAGCTTAAGCATCAGGAAGCTTACTATACCTACCAGAAAGATCTTCTTCTTTTGAACCACAACAAGGATCTTCTGCCATTAGAATTCCAGCTTTCCATCGGCGCTTCCGTTCAGGAACGCGAATTGAACCTTTTAGGCAACGACGCCCATCAGGCGATTGCTTATTTCAAGCATCAAGAACAGATGCTCGAACATGAACTTAAAAAGAATCAAGCCTATGTCCAATTGGAAAGAGACAAGGCGAAGGCTTTGTTTTATGCTGACACCCAGGTTTTAAATATTTCCAATCAGCTTGAGCTTGAAATGGCGAAGGTGAAAAGAGATTATGCCCTTTCAGAACAAGAACTTAGAATCGAACTCAATCAAGCGCTTTTAAAGAAATCACAGACATGGATCAAAAATAATTTGAATCAGGAAGTTTACGTGATTGAATCTGAACGAGAGATCATCTATATCGAAAATAAATATGCGCTTGACCTAATCAAGAAGGAAGCCTTGGCTGAACAGAGAAAACGTGAGTTTGTCGTCAATGAAGCCAAATATAAGAATCAACAGCGCTTATCTGCTGAAAAAGCCAGCAAACTGTTAAAAACATATGAAAATGAACTAGAATTCAATCAATTTCAAACGGAAGCCTTCATGGACATCATGCGGATGTTTCATGCGCGTAATGTTTCATTCAGGGATGCGATTATCGAGCTTTATCATCTTCCATCACATCCTGAAGTCTTTAAAAGCGTTTTAACCACGCTCATCAACCTCTCTAAAGAATTGCTCTCCTCATCGATCCAGATGCTCGAACATTTCCAATCTTTGGACCAGGAATTCTATATCAAGAAAATTGAAGACTTAACAGGGTATAAGTACATGCTCAAGCATGAGGATATGATGAATCTTTATGAGCAGGAAATCGCAAAGATTAATGAAAAGAAGGAAGATATCCAAAAAGATATCAAAGCGCTTGAAGAACAGTTCTTCTCCAATCAATCCGAGCTTGAACGCAACAATCTTTCCATCAACCAACTCACAAAATCCGGTTTTGAAATGAAAAACAATGAATCCAAAGCGGAAACAAAACATCACGACATCAAGGAAAACTTAAAACAGCTTTCCAATCATGAGCATGAAATCAAACGCATCAAACAAAATTTAGCCAGAATTGAAAAATCGATTGATTTGAAGCACGCTTCAGTATCTCCGCTAGACTTGGAAATTGAAAAAATCGTCCAAAAACAAAAAATCTCTGAATCAACACTCGAAAAAGACAAACATCAAGAGGCATCCTTGTTCTATAAGTATTTAAATCAAAGCCAAGGCGTTTATCAACGGTACGCAATGGACTTAAAAATCCACTTTGAAGAAATCATCAAGTTTTATGATCACTTGAACCATGAGGTTTATGTATCTGATTCCTTCCTTGACTTGGAATTGAAGAGTTTATCTAAAAACTTCCTAGTCTTTGAAAAAAATACCAATACTTATCAACAAACCTTCTTGAATTTGATGCTGTCCTTCTATCACAGCAACCAACAGGAACAAGAAATCCTGATCAAGGGCTTCAAAAAATCTACATTCTCACTCATCAAGAGCTTGAATAAAAATCATGAAACGCTTTTAAATAACGCACACAAGGATCACAAGAAGCGTGAACATGATAAAAACAGGCAAATCACCGTTCAAAAAGAGAAAGTCAAGAAAAAACTGGAATTAGAGAAGATCAGCTATGAAAAGAGTGTCATCTCCGATATGAGCATCATCAAGGTTCTTGAGACCCAAATCGGTGAAAACACCGACAAGCAGGTCCAAGAACTCAAACTCTTGAATGAAAATCTTCAATCTTCTGCCCAGCAGTACGCAAACGAACATGAAGCTAAGATTTTAGCGCTTGAAGAAGCTTATAAAAAAGCGCTCGCACAAATTGATACGACCATGCTCAACTTCACCAAGAATTATTTATCTTTAGAAGAAGCGATTGATAATAAAAACCAGGTCATCTTAACGAAGTATGCCACCAGCCGTGAAAAGAGTTTAATGCTCTTCAATCAAAAGACCGAACATTATGAGTCACAGATGATCAAGGCCATCGATACCAATACAGAACGCAACAAGATCCATGAAATCACGCTTAAATCGATGAACCAGAAACGTGAATCTGATTTAAAGAACATCCAGTTCCACTTGAAACGCTTCACATCGACCACCCGTTCTTCTCAAAATAGAGAGTTGAACAAGGAAATCAGAGTCTTGAAGAAGAGTTATAATTTCAGAGTCAAAATGCTGCATTTAAGCTAGAGGAAGAGCAATCTTCCTTTTTCTTTATCTTAAATAAAAAAAAAATAAGGACCGAAGTCCCTATTCAATAAATTCAAATTCGAAATCAAAGATGTTGATGGTATCTTTATCTTTCGCGCCCGCTTTACGGAGCGCTTCATCGACACCCATGCCTCTGAGCTGTCTCGCAAAGCGTTTCACGCCTTCATCCTTGGTGAAATCTGTTCTTTCGAACAAGACTTTCAGTGCATCGCCTGTGAGTGAGAATCCTTCTTCAGTCTTCGTAATGATAAAGGGAGCCTTCGTGTCTTCAAAGGTATAATTTTTTACTTCTTCATCCAATGTTTCAATGACCTTTGGAGCCTTTTTCATCTCTTCTAAGGTGACATTCAACAACGTATCTAGTGCTTGTCTTGTCAACGCTGAGATGACAACGATCGGAGACTTGATTTTTTCCATCAATTCTTCTAATTTCNNAAGTAATCCTCATAAGGATTTTCTCGGGTCAAATCAACGACATGCAGGAAAATCCTGCATCTTTCAATATGCTTCAAGAAACGGATACCCAAACCGAAGCCCAAATGCGCGTTTTCAATCAGTCCTGGAAGATCCGCGATCACGAATGACTCCTCACCTACGGTCACCATGCCCAAATGAGGCTGGAGCGTCGTAAAGGGGTATTCCGCAATCTTTGGCTTTGCGTTGCTGACAACTGAAATCAAGGTTGATTTTCCAACCGATGGATATCCAACCAAACCGACATCAGCTAAAACTTTCAGTTCAACCAAGATTTTTCTGGTCACGCCTGGATCGCCGTTTTCAGCGTAGTCCGGAGCAGGGTTTCTGTGGGTAGCTAACGCCATGTTCCCTCTTCCGCCCTTGCCGCCTCTTGCAACAACAAGTTCTTGACCCTGATGGGTGATTTCACCGATCTTCGTTTCTTTATTTTCAGTATAGACAATCGTTCCTAGCGGAACTCTAACATAAGTATCTTCCGCACCACGTCCATGACATCCTTTGGTCATTCCATTTTGTCCTGGTTTAGCCTTGATATGTCTCTTATATCTCAGATCAATCAATGTAGACATGCCTTCGTCGCCGACGAAAATAACAGATCCGCCGTGACCTCCGTTACCGCCCCATGGACCGCCATATTCTATATATTTTTCTCTTCTATATACTGCAAGCCCGTTTCCACCGCGACCTCCGTATACCTCTACCGTAATTTCATCTACAAACACTTATAACACCTCTTATTTTCTCTAAAAAAAAGGATAACCAGTCGGTTATCCTTCGTAAACTGATACTTGTTTGCGGTCACGGCCTAATCTTTCGTATTTCACGATGCCTGTTACCGTTGCATATAGAGTATCGTCCTTACCACGGCCAACATTCGTGCCTGGGTGAACTTTAGTTCCTCTTTGACGATAGATGATGGAACCTGCATTGCAGAATTGACCATCTGATAGTTTTAAGCCCAGTCTTTGAGCATGAGAGTCGCGTCCGTTACGAGATGAACCTGTACCTTTTTTCGATGCGAATAACTGTATATTTAATTTTAACATGTTATCCCTCCTTCTGATTTTTTATGTATTTCGGATATTGTTTTTCTAAGTCAATCAATGTATATCTCAAATTTTCCATGAGTCCTTGAACTGTGGAATCAAGCTCCTTTTGAGCCAATTTGAAGTACCCATCATTTACGACCAAGTCAATTTTATGACTTAATCTTAAGTGCTCAATCGCATTGGCCGTCACCAGCGTTGCTGCTGATACTGCCGCACAGACGATATCTTCGCCGTGTTTTTTGTAATTGGCGTGTCCGGTCACGAGAATCTCTTCGAGTTCTTCTTCCCGGTAAATAAACTTCGCGTTGATCATGGCCTTAAGCGATGGTTTCAATCACAAGTTTAGTGTATGCCTGACGATGTCCTTGCTTCTTATGATAGTCTTTCTTTTGCTTGAACTTGAAGACGATGATCTTTGGACCGCGTCCGTTCTTCACAACTTTTGCAACTACCTTAGCGCCTGCTACAAGTGGAGTTCCGACTACTGTCTTTTCTCCGCCTAACATCAACACATCAGTGAATGTTACGGTGTCACCAGCTTCAACGTCTAATTTTTCAACGTAGATTTCTTGACCTTCAGTCACACGAAATTGCTTGCCACCAGTTATAAATACTGCGTACATGTTCTATTCCTCCTTATTTTTCTGAAGACTCACTGCTGAGGTAGCCGAAAAAGGCGTTTTTGACCTGTTTTATGTGGTACAACATAGATATTTTATCTTAGATGGGTGAAAAAGTCAATATAAATATATAGATAATTCAATTACCAGCTGTCAGACATTTTTCACTTACTAAAGTAGTATACATGATTTAATCGATAAATAAAAAAGAAACAGCTGAATTGGCTGTTTCTCGTGAAATTTTATCGTTCGCCTTTATCGTAGGATTGTCCAACAGCTTTAGGTGCTGCTGAATTTTTGGATGTAATGACCAAAACAATCAAGGTTGCGATATAAGGTAGCATGCTGAGTACATTCTTGTTGACTCCAAGGTCATCCAATCCTCTTTCTAATACTGGGAAGAATGCAATACCTTTGCTTAACGTGAGTAATGCAGAAAATATTAATGCAGACCAAGCGATATTCCATGGCTTCCAGTTGCCGAAAATCAATACTGCGATGGCAAGGAATCCATAACCGGATACGCTTGAATCAAATAATATTGTAAAACTTGTTATTAAGAAGAATCCACCAATACCCGCGAGTGCACCTGAAATCATGACACCAGCATAACGCATTTTGTAAATGTTTACGCCAGCTGCATCGGCAGCGTGCGGGTTTTCTCCGCATGCTCTCAAACGCAAACCAAACTTGGTTTTATAGAGAATAATATAGGAGAGAATGAGGATGATGATTCCGATATATAGCGCTGGATAGATATTCTTAAAGAATAAATCACCGATAAATGGAATCTTTGAAAGGAGTGGGACTTCAGTAATCACAAATTGTCCTGCATCCACTGGAATTTTATCGGATCCTTGACCTTCACCAAGGGTTAAGCTCATCGTTAAGAACAGGGATAAAGCTGGAGCAAATGTATTGATTGCAGTTGCACTGATGATTTGATCGGATTTCATTTTAATTGCAGCGATACCATGCAAGAGACTGATGGATAAACCAACGCCGCCAGCGATGATGATGCCGACTAGGTAAAGCATGAATGGTCCGCCGACACTTGAAGCAGGAATCCTATTGGTAATAACAAGTGCGGAGAATGCCCCTAGAATCATAATACCTTCCAAAGCGATATTCGTCACACCGCTTCTTTCAGTGAACAATCCACCGATTGCAGTGATGATTAAAGGTATAGCAACAATCAAAACCAATGATAAGTATTGAATCAGATTATCATACATTTGTTTGTTCCCCCTCTATCTCGGTCTTCTTTAAGATTTCCCTCTTGATTCGACGGCTCTTTAAAGAATTCCCAATAAATGAAGATATTGCAATCATATAAATAATTACAGCTACGATAATACCAGAAATTTCCTTGGTAAATCCGTAGAACTGCATGAATAGTGAACCTTTTTTAATTAAAGAGATGAAAATCCCAGAAAAAATAATACCAATTGGATTACTTTGTGCAATCAATGCAATGGAAATCCCTTCAAAACCTACCATGCTGATTTTTTGATCAGGTCTTAAAACATCCGGATTAAATGGCAGATAGTTCATTGCAGCAGCAAGTCCGGCCAAAGCACCTGAAATCACCATGGAAACAATGATGTTCCGTTTCACATTGATTCCTGCATATTTACTACCTTCTTTGCTCAATCCAACAGACGTCAATTGATAGCCAAGTGTTGTTTTCTTCAATACAAACCATACAAGAATCGCAACACCGATTGCAATAATGATGGACATATCGATATATGATCCTGGAAACAATCGATCTAAACCGAATCTTGGTATCGCTGCTGTGGGAAACACGTTGTTGATCGCTGTGATTCCGCTTGAATATACGGCAGGATTATAAACCAGCATAATTACGGTATACATAGCGATATAGTTCATCATGATGGTTGTGATGACCTCGTTGACGTTAAATTTCGATTTTAAAAAGCCAGGAATAAATCCCCAAATACCTCCTGCGATTATCGATGCGAGCATCGCAAGTATAAAATGAATACCTACTGGAGCAGTGACTAGATTAGCCACATATAGCGCAGCAGCTCCGCCTATCATGAACTGTCCTGATGCCCCGATATTGAATAATCCTGTTTTAAAAGCAAATGCTACAGCTAAGCCGACAAGTATTAATGGAGCTGCGCTGAATAGTACGTTTCCAATGATTTGGATGCTTGATAAACCGCCTGTTAAAAGCTTAGCCATGCCTGTGAAGGCGTGACCTGGTGAATCTGCAACAAAGAGCATGATGATCAAACCGACAAATATTCCAGTTCCAATTGCCATGACGACATTCGGAAGTGACGATTGCAAGAAAAACTTTTTTAAAATTGGAGGGATTTTTGCAAGTAAACTTTTAAATTTCATTGTTGGTTACCTCCATGTGCTTAGATCCTGACATGTATAAGCCGATTTCTTCAATCGTTGTATTTTTAGGATCTAAATCTGCAACGATTCTACCTTCATACATGACAAGAATTCGATCACTGATACTCATGACTTCATCGAGTTCCAGCGATATCACTAATATCGCATTATTTCGATCACGTTCTGCAACAATTGTTTTATGAACATATTCTATAGCGCCAACATCGAGTCCTCTAGTTGGTTGTGATGCAATCAAAAGATTATGTGCTCTTGATGTTTCTCTGGCAATAATCGCTTTTTGCTGATTGCCTCCAGACATTGCTCTAGCTTTTGTCTTTTCTCCAAGAGATGAGCGGATATCATATCGTTCGATCAGCTCATTCGTATAATTTGAAATAACATCAAACTTGAGCAAACCGTGTTTTTGGAACTTAGCCATATAGAATTCATTAGAAATCATATTTTCAGCAAGTGTATAATCCAAAATCAAACCATATTTTTGTCTGTCTTCTGGAATATGCGCCATGCCGGCTTCAAAACGTTCTCTAATGCTCGCATGTGTGATATCTTTTTCGTTCAAAATGAATTGTGAACCGTGTTCTTGATTGATTTCCAGTCCAGTGATCAATTTAACGAGTTGTGTCTGACCATTGCCTTCAATACCAGCGATAACCACGATTTCACCTGCACGCACGTCAAAATGGACTTGGTCCAGAAGTTTCTTCGTTCGATCCTTATTATATAGATTCAAATTCTTTACAGAGAAAACTATTTCTTTCGGTTCCGCCATCTTCTTTTCAACTTCAAAAATCACATCTCTACCAACCATCAATTCAGCAAGTTTTTCAACACTTGTTTCCTTAACATTCACAGTAGCGATATGCTTGCCCTTACGCAGCACCGTGCATCGGTCTGCGATTGCTTTGATTTCATTCAATTTATGCGTGATGATGATGATTGACTTTCCTTCTTTAGTGAATTCCTTGATGACTTTGAATAGACCTTCAATCTCTTGTGGCGTCAATACAGCGGTTGGTTCATCAAAAATTAAAATATTCGCATCCCGATATAGCATTTTCATGATTTCAACCCTTTGCTGCATTCCAACACTTATATCTTTAATAAGAGCATTTAAATCAACATGCAATGCATATTTATCGCATAACTCTTGAATTTTCTTTCTTGGGACTTCATTATTAATCAGGCCTCTTTCAATCGTCTCATTACCTAAAACGATATTATCAAGGACTGTAAAAACTTCAACAAGCTTAAAATGCTGATGCACCATGCCTATTTTGTAGCGGTTTGCATCATTTGGATTTGCAATCTTGACTTCTTCTCCATTGATTTTAATCGTACCGCGATCTGCGGTATATAATCCGAAAAGGATTGACATCAATGTTGATTTTCCAGCACCATTCTCCCCCAATATCGCATGAATCTCTCCAGGTTGAACCTGAAAAGAAATATTATCATTTGCGACTAGCGGACCAAAAGTTTTTGTGATGTTTAACATTTCTATAGCATAATTCATAAGGTACTCCTTTTAGCCATTTTTTAGAAAAAAAGGGGGTGAAACATTGTTCACCCCCACGAAAATTGATAGATTAACTGTTTGTCTTAGCAACCAAGTCAGCAACTGATGGGTTACCAGCATGTGCAGTAAGGAATGCGGCTAATTCAGTTTCTGTAGCAGGAACAACGATTGTTCCATCCTTAACTTGACCTAGAAGAGTTGTGTAAGCAGCTTCTGTAAATGTAGTGAACTTGAAGGAAGCTCCCAATGGAAGACCAACAGCATCTTCGTTAGCACCCTTATTCAAAGTTTCTCCACCCTGCCAATTGTCATCAAGAATCAAGTCAGCAAGAGCTTGTTGAACAGCTACTGCCAATTGCTTCATTGCTGAAGAAATAACTGTATCAGATTGGCTAGATTGGTCAACGTCAACACCGATAACTGTAGCTTCTGAAGTTTCAGCAGCTTGCATAATAGCATTACCTGCTCCACCAGCAGCAGCGAAAATTACTTCAACGCCTGCAGCATACCAGCTGTTTGCTGTAACTGTATGTTCTGGTTTGTTATCAAAGTCTCCAAGATATTCGTATCTTGCAGCATCAAAAGTAATGGTCTTGTTCAAAACTTCAGCAGCATAGAATGCGCCTGCAACATAACCAACACCAAATCTTTGAACAGCTGGAACTTCCATACCGCCCATGAATCCGAGTTCAGTGAAACCATCAGCAACTGCAGCATAACCAGCCAAGAAACCAGATTGTTCTTCTTGGAATAAAATGTTTACTGTGTTGTCAGTAGTTAACCAAGTGGACCAAGCAGCATCATGTGGAGTGCCATCGATCAAAATAAAGTATACATCAGGATATTTTGTTTGAGCTAAATAAATCGCTGTTTCAAACAAGAAACCTGGAGTAACAACAACATTTGCACCATTCGCAACGACTAAATCGATTGCTTCAAGGTAATCAGCTGTTGTTCCAGCATTTGGACGGAAATACATATGAGGAATATCATTATCTTCAGCAAATGCTTTTACACCTTCCCATGTACCCTGGTTAAAAGATTTGTCTGTGATCTGTCCTACGTCGGTCAGCATAACAATGTTCCATTCAGTTTCTTCTTCTACTTGGCAGCTAAATAGCACAAAGCTAAATAATGCGACCAAGGCAAGCAAAAATACTTTTTTCATTTCTTTTTTCTCCTCTGTTTTTTTTTAAGGCATTCGTACCCTAACATTAATAGTTTACTCATTTTTACAATAAAATGCAATATAAATATTTATATTTAGAGCGTTTCACTACAAAAAAAAAGATGCGAAATCGCATCTTATATGGGCTTAGCCGTGGCTTCTGTGTGAACTTCTTGCTTTTCTTCAGGTTTTTTGAACAAATTCGCGATTTTTCTAGGCAAACTCATGAAGACATCTGCTGTCACTGATGGGATCATACCTGCAGCTTCTAGAAGCGCAGTTCTTCTAATTTGTTCCTTTGTGATTTCTTTCGCGTCTGAAAATAAGTACTTTCTAGTGACAATCCCAATGCGTAAGGTGAGTAAGGCGTTGGACATGCCCTGAGTGACGGATGAAAGTAGAGGACGGATCAAAGGAATATCACCAATCGTATTCATCGTGGATGTTGGTAACATTTCTGAAATATCCATATTTTCCAACCCTTCAGCAATGAGTGCTGTCGTAAAGACGTTGATGGTCAGCTTGGATAAGTTCTTGAATGATGGTCTAAAACCGCACATGACAACCAATTCTTTGATCATTTTCAAGTTGACTGCGACGACCGTAAAGAAATCTAATCTGCCATTTTGTGAAATTGCAGTTGAAATCATGACGGTCTTGGCATTTCTTCGAATCACTTTGTTCATTTCTTTCTTGATGTGATTTTGGAAGGTATGGTTCAACGCTTCTTTCAGCTTGATTGGATCGTTCATGGCTTCTCTAATTGCAGATTCATCTTCATCAGGAAGCGTGTCTTGTGCGATCAGTCTTCTGGAAACCCGCTTATAAACCAAATGGTTCCTGTGTGAGGTTTCATCCAATGTTGTTTCCACCGAAAATGATGGGGAAAATAAAATGATATGAACGGGTCTTAAGATTAAGAAATATACAAGTAAAGCAGCAATTCCATAAAAACCATATTCCACATAGGGATGGATGGTTCTGAGCCTGTCACCGACATCCAGGATGCTGCTCATCAGCATCAAGATGAATAACAATATAAATCCGAGTGCTATTAAATACCAAAATATTTTTGTAGAGTCTTTTTTAGTCATAGTTATCACTTCCTTGACATGATTATATCATAGGAGATTTAGATTTTCGTTTTCTTTTGGTCCTTTAAACTGTAATATTCATGATTTCCAATCACGATATGGTCAATCACATCAATTCCCATGATGGCACTTGATCCCATCAATGAAGCTGTTGCCTGAAAATCAGCCTTGGAAGGTGTTGAATCCCCTGAGGGATGGTTATGCGCGAAAATGATTGCAGCAGCGGATAGCTTGATGGCATGTTTGAAGATTTCTCTGGGATGGATGAGTGTCTGGTTGATGGTGCCGATATAAATTGTTTCCTTTTTGATTAATTCGCTTTTTGTATTCAAGTAAAGACAAATGAAGTGCTCCTGTTCAAGATGGGTCAAGTCTTGATAGAGCAGATGATAGACGTCAAATGCTGATTTGACGCTTACTTTTTCGATTTTTTGCAGATTGGATAATCTTTTTCCGAGTTCGATGGCAGCGACAACGGTTGTCGCCTTGGCAATCTTGATGCCGTTGATCTGAAGGAGCTCCAAAACTGTGATTCTTTTCAAATCTTCCAAAGATTCCAGATGATATAAGACATTTTTAGCAAGCTCTAAAACGGATAAATCTTTTCTTCCCGTTCTTAATAAGATGGCTAAAAGCTCTTCATTGGATAAAGATGAAGCTCCAGATACAATCAAGCGTTCTCTCGGACGCTCTGTCATAGGCATTTCTCTCACAAGATACATTATATAACCTCCACTACCATATGATAGCGGAGGTTTAACTTTTTTACTTTATTATTCCCACTCAATTGTTCCGGGAGGCTTTGAAGTGATGTCATAGACAACCCTGTTGATGCCTCTGACTTCATTGGTGATCCGGTTTGAGATTTTTTGCAGGACTTCATAAGGAATTTTAGCGAAGTCTGCAGTCATTCCATCAATCGAGGTCACTGCTCTCAAGACCAAGACATGGTCATAGGTTCTGTTATCGCCCATGACGCCTACGGTTTTTAGAGGGGTGAGCACGGTAAAGTATTGCCAAATGGATTTATCCAGTCCATGAGACTTGATTTCTTCCCTTAAAATCTGATCGCTATCTTGAACCATCCTGATTTTATCTTCAGTGACATCCCCTAAAATGCGGATGGCAAGACCCGGACCGGGAAATGGCTGGCGCGATACAATCGCGTTAGGAAGTCCTAATAAAAGACCTAATGCGCGCACTTCATCCTTGAAGAGGGTGTTCAAGGGTTCTATAAGGATAAGTTTCATATCTTTAGGCAGACCGCCTACGTTATGATGGGACTTGATGGTTTTCGCGGTCTTTGTTCCCGATTCGATCACATCCGTATATAATGTGCCTTGCGCCAAGTACTTCGCATCCTTGAAGTTTTTGACTTCTTCTTCGAATACCCTGATGAACTCGGTTCCGATGATTTTTCTTTTAGTTTCCGGATCGGAAACGCCTTTTAATAAATCAAGAAACCTTTTCTTCGCGTTGACGGTTATTAAATTCATCTTGAATTCATTTCTAAATGTTTGATCAACCTCTTCGGCTTCATCTTTTCTTAGGAGTCCATGATCGACAAAAATCGGAGTAAACTGATCCTTTAAGATATGGTTTAAGAGCGCTGCGACAACGGATGAATCAACACCGCCAGATAGTGCGCAGATGACATGTCCATCCTTCACTAAATCCTTGATTTCTTTGGTTTTTTGTTCGATGAAATGAGGCATCGTCCATGTTTTATCCGCTTTGCAGACTTTTGTGATGAAATGATCGAGTATTTCAGTTCCATTAACAGTGTTTCTCACTTCAGCATGAAACTGGATTCCATAAATCGGTAAAGATACGTGCATCATCATGGCGTTTGGAGTGGTTTGAGAGGATGCCAAAGATATAAATCCCTTCGGAAGAGTGTGAACAAGATCTCCATGACTCATCCAGACATCAAAAGCTTGATCCAAACCATCTGTCAAATGATTATCATGATTGACTCTGATATGCGTCAATCCATATTCCTTTTTTTGATGCCCAACGACTTTTCCACCCAAGGTGTGAGCAATCAATTGCATCCCGTAGCATATCCCTAAAATCGGAATCTTTAATTCAAGAAGACGTTGATCGAGCGTTGGCGCTCCATCATCATAAACAGAATTGGGACCTCCCGATAAAACAATACCCTTAATCTCTTTAATATCTTTATAATCAAATTCAGTTGGATGAACCAATTCAGCATAAACGCCTAAATCTCTGATTCTTCTGACAATCAGCTGATTATATTGGCTGCCATAATCTAAAACTACAATTTTATCAGTCATGATAATTCGGTGATTCCTTGATATTATCGACATCGTGAGGATGTGATTCTTTAAGTCCTGCATTACTGATCTTCACGAACTGTGCCTTCGTCTTCATTTCATCAATCGTTTCACAGCCGCAGTATCCCATGCCGGATCTAACTCCGCCCATCATCTGATAAATGACATCGGTAATCGATCCCTTGTAGGGAACTGTCGCTTCAATGCCTTCTGGAACCAGTTTTTTAAGCTCTTTGACTCCACCTTGGAAATAACGGTCAGATGACCCTTTCTTCATGGCTGTGAGTGATCCCATTCCGATATATGATTTCACTTCTTTACCGTCGATGGTAAAAACATCTCCTGGAGTTTCCAAGGTTCCAGCCAAAAGTCCACCGAGCATCACGCAGTCAGCGCCAGCTGCCAAAGCCTTTGGGATATCACCGGATAATTTAATGCCACCATCTGCGATGATTCCAATTTCATATTGCTTGGCTACCTGATAAACATCATTAACTGCAGTAAGCTGAGGAACTCCGACACCGGAAACGACTCTGGTCGTGCAAATCGAACCAGGACCGACACCGACCTTAATCGCGGATGCTCCAGCATAAATCAAGTCGATTGCTGCTTGTGCAGTTACGACGTTTCCGCCGATGATATCCAAATTCGGATAAATAGACTTAATTGAAGATACTGTTTCAAGAACGCCTTTTGAATGTCCGTGCGCACTGTCGACAGCGATGATGTCGACTCCGGCATTAACTAAGGATTTGACACGTTCAAGCGTATCCGCAGATACACCGACTGCTGCCCCAACCCGTAATTTCCCTTGATCATCTTTGCAGGCATCTTTTAAAGATGGGTCTACTATTTCATTCTTCACTAAAATGACCATTTTCGTCTGCTCGGCGATCGAAAGATTCTTATGAATGATTCCCATGCCTCCCAATTTGGCGAGTTGGATCGCCATCTTTTCTTCTGTGACCGTATCCATTGCTGCAGAGAGCACTGGAATATTCAGTTTGATCTTCTTCGTGAGTTTGGTTGAAAGCTTCACATCGATAGGAACTACCTTCGAGTAAGCTGGAACCAATAACAAATCATCAAATGTGTAAGCTTCCTTAATTACTTTTCCGTTTATCATTTACCTATACCCCTTATAGTTTCCTTTAGTTTACCAAGAATTATCAGTATTTTAAATACATTCACAAAATATTACAAAAAAAACAAAAAGAATAGAATTCTTCTTGCTTTATTTTATAAATAAAAACTCAATAAGTCTATAAACCGTCGTTACAGGTTCTAAAAACCATATTGGTACTGCTTGTTGATTCAGGTTGTGGTTCAATTTGAATTCTTTTTCCAGCGTTTGGTGGACAACCTTTGAATTCAAGAGTGCTTCTCTGTAACGGTTAATAAAATGGGTCTGAATTAACCTTTCATTTGCTTTATCATATGAATCGATCAAAATTTCATTTCCCCTAAGTGCTTCAATTAACGTTGTTGCATAGTTTGATCGATGCATTTGTGTTTTGAATTGCTGGAAGTGATTGATTAACCAGACTTCAAATGATTGATTAGAACATGCTATACTGATATTTCTATGCTCTTTAGCTTTCTTATATGCTGGTTCAATCCTATTTTGCTGATGAAAATCGTCGATATCGAATACACACCATACGTGAAAATATTCATCTGCGATTGAACAGGCATGGGTAACTAAATCTAGAGGATCTTTGTTAATCGTTTTTATCTTGATTGCATATGAAGTTTTCTGCTTCAATTTAAGTAACTTAAAGTAAATGCTTTCACTTGCTTGCCCATTTGTGAGTATTAACACCTTATTGTTAACATCTATGAATTCGCGTTTTCTAGCCATTGTTATTCACGATTGAAATCAGGAACGCTTGAATAGAAACCTAGCAGGTACTTTTTGCTGAACAAATCGTTTTTTCTAACATTCTTATAATCTGACAAGGAATGCAAAGAACTGATACCAATCTCATTTTTTGCTGTGAAGTAAATCTGATCTCTTCTCATATCCCCATCCATCAACATTAAATTATGTGCTGTGCTAATCAACTGGGCGTTTTTCATATTTTTGGAAATAGAATTGTAGGACTTGAGAATATAATCTGCCAGTAATAAATGAAGTTTAGAATCCAATTCATCAAGCAATAGCACGCGACCTTCATCAAGTGAGTGCAAAATCCAACCCAAATAAAACATAAGTTTTTTAGTACCTTCAGAATTGAAGTCACTTTGACGCAACATCAAGTATTCTTTTTCACCAACTTGTTTGCCGTGTTCATCATAGACATTAAAAATAGTTTTTAAATCTATCTTTTTCAATCCATTCGAATTCTGTTCAATTTGCAGCAGAGAATTAAATCCAAAATCAGGAGCAGTAATGTCTTCTCGATAAACCTTAAAGTCTTTAATGCCTAAATCAGCCATCTTCATGATTTGTAGTGCTTCATTTCGATATTTGTTATTGTTTTGCTCATACATGCTAAACGAATTGACAGTTTCCTCAAACACAATCAGCAGTTTTTCAAACCAGGTCATTGTATCAAGAATGGCTTTCATTAAGTCAGGTGATAATACATAAATTCGCGCAATCGATAAAAAGAGTGTTCTAGAATCAAGTCTGATTAACTTGGTTGCTTCCTTAGAAACACCATTTAACTCGATGCTGTTTTGTTCACGATCAAAGACGTTAACAAGCCTTTCAACACGTTTAAACAAGTATTCTTTTACGACTTTTCCATCGTTAACTACAAATCCATAACGATAAAAAACATCATTTTGAATAAAATCAACTTCATACATGGAATCTTTCTTCTCGCAGTCCGCACAAAAAGCAAAGGTCTCATTTTCTTGAATCTTGCTTCTTGGAATAATGATGGAGGATAAAATGACTGCAGATTGCATATACCTCAAACCTTTGAGCACATTAGATTTTCCAGACGCGTTTGGTCCATATAGAACAACAGATTTCAAAAGTTCATTTTCATCAGCAGGCAATAATCCATCTTTCACAAAAAAAGTGTTTAACCCTTTGAATGAATCATCCTTTGTCGCTTGCATGCTTAAAACAGTCTCGTTTTTAAATGACCTGAAATTCTTAAACTTAAAATTAATAAGCATATTGCACACTCCCCGTCTTGATAAACATATTATACCGCATAAAAACAAAAAAACAACAGTTAAGTTGCTTTTATGTAAATATATTGCAAAATAGGCATATAACTTACCAATATTTTGAAGAATACTGCACTAATTTGTTATTTATATTAGTAAATAAAACGTAGATCAAGAAACTATCTAGCCTTTCTCCTATTCATTATGTAGATTGGAACATAAATGACTTGGAATAACAAAGCGATTGAAAACATGAATCCCAATACCCAAAATGATCCTAAAAAAGCATACATGGGTTCAACCTCATGTGGTACTTCTCTTAAAAAGAGATGATTTGAGTCGAGTAAAAAATTGATTGGATACATGATGATTGCGTAAATTAAAAGATATAAAGTAGATATCAAAAGGTGTTTGTAGGTGAACTTGAACTTAAGTACAACAAGCATGTAGATATTTCCAAGTAAGAAGAGACTATGGTTCCCGAAATAATGAAAGAATCTGAAATGGGGGAATGTATAAGAAAGATCCGCTACAGAAAGGGATATGAGCGCTCCCGCAACCGCCCAGGGAAAGATGAACTGAAAGACCTTCTCATTTTTAGTCCATAAAGTATAGGATGTCACATACATGGAGACCGCACAAACCCCGAATGGCAACAAGCTGGTTTGAAAAACTCCGCCACGAAGCGACCACGCGTAAAACGTCCATTCCATCAAGACCATCAAGACTGCGATTGTTCTTCTGATGATGAGATCAGCCTTTGGACCAATCTTCTCTTTAAAGATGAATATCAAAACAATCGATACAACAACAAATAACAAAGCGCTAAGATGGTGAATCCCCATAAACTCAAATCCAAGATACTGCTCATCGAACAAAAACATAAGTTAGCCCCTTTTTCTGCATTTTCAGTTCAATTATACAAAAAAACAGGCAGATTGTGCCTGTTTTTATTTGAATTTGTCAATCAATTAACGCATGTCCCTGATATCTGGCAATTTGTTTAACATCCTTGTCTCCTCTACCAGAAAGGTTTATGACAATGGTTTTATCTTTACCTAAGGTCGGTGCAAGTTTCATGGCTTCAAAAACAGCATGCGCGGATTCGATCGCTGGAATGATTCCTTCCATTTTAGAAAGATACTCAAAGGCAGAAACTGCCTCGTCATCCGTAACAGAAACATACTCGACACGCTTCGTGTCATGTAAAAACGCATGTTCCGGACCNNTCATCAAATAAACATAGCGTATTCATGCCGTGGATGACACCTTCAGTGCCTAAGGTGATGGTTGCAGCATGCTCTTTCGTTGAAATCCCTTTACCTGCGGCTTCCGCGCCGATCAATCGCACTTCAGGATTTTTAATAAAATCATAAAATGCTCCAATCGCATTCGATCCTCCGCCAACACATGCGATGACGACATCAGGAAGCTTTCTTTCTTTTTCAAACATCTGCACTTTAATCTCTTCACTGATGACCTTTTGAAAATCTCTGACCATCGTCGGATAAGGATGTGGTCCTACTGCAGAACCAATTAAGTAAAACGTATGCTCTAATTCCGTGCTCCATGCCATCAATGCGCTATCGACCGCTTCTTTAAGGGTTCTTAGTCCGAATTCTACAGAAACGACCTTCGCTCCCAAGAGCTGCATTCTATAAACATTCAAGCTTTGTTTTTCGATATCGACCGCACCCATGTGAATCTCGCAATCCATGCCAAACAGTGCTGCAGCGGTCGCAGTCGCGACCCCATGCTGCCCTGCGCCGGTTTCTGCGATCAGTTTTGTCTTTCCCATCCTTTTCGCTAAAAGTGCTTGACCTAAGACATTATTGATCTTATGTGCTCCGGTGTGGTTTAAGTCTTCTCTTTTCAGATAGACTTTCGCGCCGCCCAAGTCTTCAGTCATATTTCTCGCATAGTATAAAAGCGAAGGTCTATTCGCATATTCCTTCAAATAATATTTGAATTCTGCAAGAAATTCTTCATCATGCTTATACTTGTCATAAGCCACTTCAACTTCTTTGACCGCATCCAAGACCGGTCCTCCAACAAACTGCCCGCCAAACTTTCCAAACTCCATGACTTTTCCTTCTTTCTAAGTCTTGGGATGTAGATTGTTCTTTCTTCAATCGGGAAATAAAAAAAAGCTATTCGTCATACTGGGACGAATAGCTTCGTGGTGCCACCCAATTTCAAGAAATTTAGAATTTCTTCTTCACAAAATACTCCATCATTTAAGACTTTTATATTTTTGCCTGATAACGTGGGCGTACGGCGGAGGCTACTATCTTCACCTTGCTTCTCATGAGGCCATTCACTTGATGATGTTGTATGCGCGACTTACACTACCACGCGCTCGCTATCTACTTTTCATTCAAGTTACTTTTCTCAATCTTCGAATTTAACTTAGATTATACACACTTTACTTTGATAAAGCAATACCTAAGAATCAGTTTTTACATTATTGACCATCAAGGTCAGCTGCGCAATGAGCGCTTGATCTAAATTCGCGAATGGAATGCCTCTAAAATCAGGTGTATCGGGATAGTATTCTTCATACGCCCTCGCCCAGTCGGTCAACCATTGATCTTCACCGACATAATCGGTGATCATATCATAGGTTTCCTGCAGAGGAGTCGGATATCCGATGACGGATGCATTCAAGTAAGCCATATCTGGATCTAGGAAGAAATCAATGAATTGGTGCGCCAAGTCCACATGTCTTGCATTCTTAGGGATGACAAACGCATCCATGAACGCGAAGGTTGTATCTGGAATGAA
Organism: Acholeplasmataceae bacterium; assembly: GCA_003518475.1. GTDB lineage: Bacteria > Bacillota_I > Bacilli_A > Acholeplasmatales > Acholeplasmataceae > Peloplasma. Next base: position 56,277 of record DOYO01000023.1, on the reverse strand, counting down.
GATGTTATAGGAAACATCATCGTAACCTTCACCTTCTCCAAGTGCGACATAGAACATATCCAAGAAGTCACCTGTCCAAACGAAGCCTAAGTCTAAATTATCAGCTGCGATCGCCTTTTTCAGGTGATCATCGCCCCACATTTCAAAGCCAGCGCCCATTAACGTATCATATGCGATCTCGATCGTTTCATCAGTGACGACATTTGGATCCAAGTCATTATAAAGCATTGCAGTACCGTAAGCGAACTGAGCGGTATCATACATGCCCACACGTGTGCCTTCAGGTCTTAAATCAGGATTGAAATAAGCGTCCCATTGATAGGTTTCCAAAGCTTCTTCAAGCCCTGGAACCAATTTGTTGTACATGAGTCCGAATGTTCCCCAGAAATATGGAACATGATAATTTTCTGTACCTGGAGCCATTGTTTCTCTAATACCGTTCAATCCCATCAAATATGGATTATTCTCATAATCTCCATAGGAAGCATCCCAGTTGGTGAGTTTGGTGAAATCAATTTCTTGTAGCAAATTCTTCTGCATCATCTTTTCGACCATGTAGTCGGAAGGAATGATCAAGTCGTAAGCGGTTGTTCCGCTCTTTAGTTTGGAATAAAATAATTCATTCGAATCGGATAATGAAATAGAAACTTCTACGTCATACATCTCTTCGAATAAGGCGACAGCCTCATCATTGATGTATTCACCCCAGTTTAAGACAAGGAGTTTATTCTGCATGCCGCAAGACGATAAGATCAGAGGGGTGAGACCGACAATCAAGACCAATAAAATCTTCTTAAAAAGTTTCATGCTTTTTACCTCTCTTCATCAAGAATTGATAAGCAAGCATCATGCCCATGGTCATGAGGGTGAGCAAGGTAGAGAATGCATAAACAGCAGGATTTAAGCTCTTTCTTCCGATAGAACCATAGATCCAGATGGAAAGATTGTCAAAACCGTTACCGGTTGTGTAATAGCTGATGACGAAGTCGTCGATACTCATCGTGAATGCCAAAAGCATACCCGAGAAGATCCCTGCAAGNNGGCAGCATCCATCAAGTTAGGATCTGTTTCCTTCAATTTAGGTAAAACACTTAAGATCACGTAAGGAAGGGTGAAGAATAAATGCGCTAAAATCAATGTTGTAGGTCCGAAGATGTAAGGGAATATCGGTAACAACAAGCTGAACACGAGCATCAGTGAGACCCCGGTGACGATATCGGCATTCAATAATGGAATATTGTTGAATAACATCAATTTCTGTCTAGTCTTCTTTTCGAAAGAATATAGACCGACTGCGATTAAAGTGCCGAGCACCGTGGCTAAAAGTGTAGCAACAATCGAGGTGATGAATGTATTTCTGATCGCTGAATTCAAGGATCGAATGGAGAACATTTCACCATACCACTTGAACGTAAACTGACCAAATGACGTCACGCTTGAGCTTGAATTCACAGATTGAATCGCAAGCATGATGACAGAAATATAAAGCATGATGACAATCAAGACAACGAGAATGATGGATGTAACTTTCCAGATCTTCTTAAGAACCGTATAGTCCTTGTATCCATATTCCTGGAGGGTGGCAACTGGATAATTTGTCATAATAGAGTTTCCCCTTCCTTGTCAACCTTGGAGACGATATAAAGAGCTCCAAGAATGAAGAATAAGATAACGATGGCGAGTAGAGATCCCAGATTATAATCCATGATCTTAAAGGATTGCTCAATGACGTTACCAATCAAAAGAATATTGCCGGATCCCAAGATTTCAGGAATGGCGAACCCGCTCATGGATGGTAAGAACACAAGAATAGAGCCTGTAGCAACGCCCTTTAAGGATAATGGGAAGATAACCTTCCAGAACTTCTGCATATTGGTCAATCCCAAATCAAGCGCTGCTTCTTCCAATGAATAATCAATCTTTTCTAAAGCTGTATATATAGGAAGAATCATGAATGGGAGATAAGTGAAGACCAAACCGATGATGACAGCCAAAGGAGTTCCCTTGATGCCAATCGATAATGTAATTCCAATCCCTGCTAAAAGATCGGATAAAATGTTATTGTTTTCCATCAAGTTTCCCAAAGCTTCAGTTCTCAAAAGCAAATTGGACCACATGGGAAGAATGAACAATGTTAAAATCAAGAACTTATTTTTAAATTTGGACTTAAAAACGTTATATGCAACAAAGTATCCTAAAACAAAGGATATGACCGTGGTCAGCGTAGCGAAAACCACAGAGTTCTTAAATGCTTCCAATGTTGAGGATTCTCCAAGCAACGTGAATTGATTGAAGGTGAAGAACGATTCTTCAAATGTCAATCCTTCAGAAAACATGAAGGAAAGCATGATCATGACAAAAATAGGCAGTATTGCCAGTAAGAACAACCAGACGATATAGGGTTTAGCTAAAATCTTAAACTCTTTATTCATCTCTTTATACCTTCATCAAATGAATTTCGTAAGGATCCACCTTGAGTCCGATAGGTTCTCCTACTTGATAGTTTTCATAAGTATTGACAGATAGCTCAACACCCTTGATATCAATCGTCAATTCATTATGAACACCTTTGAAGATGCTTGAAGTCACAGTACCTGTCAATTTTGCCTTATCAAGTTCAACAACGTCGAAATCTTCTGGACGGATAACAACGTCTACTGCTTCGCCATCGGAAAATGTATAATCTGTTGTATCAAAATCAACACCCATGAAATTCACGAGGTTCTTCTTTAGATAGACGCCAGGAAGAATGTTGGATTCACCGATAAAGTTTGCTACATAACGATTAACAGGTTCGTTGTAGATGTACTTAGGAGTACCCATCTGCTGAACCAATCCATCCTTCATGACAACGATTCTGTCTGACATGGTCATCGCTTCTTCTTGGTCATGGGTGACAAAGATAAAAGTAATGCCTAATTTTCTTTGCATTTCTTTAAGTTCATATTGCATGTTCTGACGTAATTTCAAGTCAAGAGCTGCAAGCGGTTCATCGAGTAATAGAATCTGGGGACGGTTGATGATGGCACGCGCTAAAGCGACGCGTTGTGCCTGGCCACCGCTGATTTGTGTGATTTTTCTAACTTCAAATCCTGTAAGCTTAACTAATTTCAGAGCTTCAATGACTGCTTCACGAATTTTACCTTTTATGGTTTCCTTCAATACTTTCTTATCCGTGATGGCTTCTAATTGGAAGAACTTCACCAGATAATCATCACCTCTGTTTTTTAAACCGAAAGCGACATTCTCAAAGACATTCAAGTGTGGGAATAAGGCATATCTCTGAAAGACGGTGTTGATTGGTCTTGCATATGGTGGAAGATCATTGAATACTTTTCCATTGATGATGATTTCACCTGTATTGGGCTTTTCAAACCCGCCAATCATTCTAAGTGTCGTGGTCTTACCGCACCCAGAAGGTCCTAAAAGAGTTATAAACTCATTCTCATAAATCTTTAAATTTAAGTCGTTGACAACAATATCCTCGTCAAATTGTTTTGTGATGTGAGACAACTCAATAATCACTTTTTTCTCCACCTACGGGATCCTCCATAATTTCTATAATTTACAATAAAAAATTATATACCTTTTTTAAGAAAATGCAATAGAAAAACTTAAAAATCATTTTAGAAAATTTTACCCCCGAAAAAATGGCTTCATTAAGCCGTTATTTCAATAAGCGGTTTTAGTGGTTTTTCGTCGGTTTTCTTTCATTTTATGAAGGGTGAAACCAAAATAACTTTCTATATGAATTTCTTATAAAAAAACAGCAATCTTTCGATTGACTGTTTTTATATCTTATTTAGGATAATTCTGCTTGATATACCCGATAAAATGCAAGGATCCTGTAATGATAATAATCGTATTCTTATCCCTTTCACCCTTCATTTTCTTTAATGCCTCAAAGGCGTTTGGAATGTAGGTTTCTGTAGGGGATAAGAACGGTGATAAGTCTTGAAATCTGGAATCTGGAAACGTTGTAACAACAATTTTTGAAGTGAATGCGTGAATTTTTTTGATCATGCCCGGTATATCCTTATCGCCTAAGGCGGAAAAGAGAATCCAGACTGATTTACCTTTAAATGCATTTTCAACAGTCACGTTAAGAGCATCGATGGCATGGGTGTTATGTGCGCCGTCGATATAGATATGAGGTTCAACTTCTTCCAAACGACCAAGCCAAACGGTCTTTTTAAGTCCTTCTTGGATTGTTTTTGTTGAAATCTCAGGGTATAAGTAATGAACAGCCTTGATCGAGAGTAAAGCATTCAAGATTTGATAGTCTCCAATGAGCGGGAGTTCATAGGTGACATCTTGATGAGAAAATGACAATGGCAGGTCACTTCTTTTTTCAACATCAGCGAATGTATAATATTCCGCAGTAGCGGGAACTAAAGCTACATAATCCTTGAAATAAGCATGTAAAGATGGATCCACTGTCGTAATCAAGTGATTGTCAGGCTTTAAAATGCCTAATTTATTGAATGAGATGGATTCCAGCGTATTTCCAAGCTGCTTCATGTGATCGAAACCGATCGAACAAATCAAGGAGAGATTATAATCGATCACATTGGTAGCATCCAACAATCCGCCCAATCCGACTTCCATAATCATGACATCCACTTTTTTATTGGAGAAGTATAGCAAGCTCATGAGGGTGAGCAATTCAAAGAATGATAAAAACTCCCCAAACGTTTTTTCATAGCTGATATTGAAATCATAAATCATCTGAATCAATTCAAACAATTCATCATCTGGGATTTCTATAAACTGATATCTGATCCGTTCATTGAAACGCACCAAATAAGGCGAGGTATATGTCCCCACCTTCAGTCCCTGTTCCATGAAGATATGCGTCAGGTAAGAACAAACGCTTCCCTTCCCATTCGTTCCTGCAACGTGGATTTTTTTGATGTGATCTAGCTTGATCCCAAGCATCTTATACGCATTTCTCATGCGTTCCAGATCAGTTTTAGGTTTAAATTTTACTTGTTTTTCAATCCATTGAACTGCTTCATTGACGTTATTTAGCATAGGTCTTTAATTTTTCAACCACGATTTCATATTGTTTTAAATAATTGGCATACTTTTCTTTTTCAGCATTGAGCTTCGCCTCAGGTGCCTTGGAGGTGAAGGATGGGTTATTCACCAAGGATTCGCTTCTCTTGATTTCAGATTCTAATGTTACTTGTTGTTTTTCCAAGGCTTCCTTTTCCTTTTCAGGATCGATCAAGCCTGATTTCATGACGTAGGTCAAGATCTTATTTCCGACAAGCAAGATAGATTCATCAGTTGTTGATAAAGATTTTTCCATGTGCAACTCTTCAGCGTTCAAAAACTTCTTAAAATACTGAATTTGGTTCGATAAAACCTGGAAATAAGCTTCATCATCAATAACTAAATGGATATCCAAGGGCTTGGACGGTACAACATTCTGCTCAGCCCTTAAATTTCTGACCTTGACGATGGAATCCATCAATTCCTTGAACTGATCAATAGCTTCTTGATCAACGAATCCAGCAACCGGCCACTTTGAAATCATGATCGATTCTTCATCGCTGATTTCTAAGAATAATTTCTCGGTGACGAATGGAATGAACGGGTGCATCATCTTGAGGACTGCCTTTAAGACGTGCAATAGAACTGCTTGTGTATTCATTCTCGTCTTTTCATTTTGGAGGGCTAATTTCGCAAATTCGACGTACCAGGAAGCGAATTCATCCCAAATGAAGTTATAGAGCGTACGTGACGCTTCGCCAAATTCAAACTTCTCATAATTATAGTCTGATTCGGTAATGACTTGAGATAATCTGGATAAAATCCACTTGTCTTGAAGATTCAAGGTTTCTTGATTGATTTCAACATTCTTATCATCGATATTCAGCGTGATGAAGCGTGTGATGTTCCAAAGCTTGTTGATGAAATTCCATGAGGATTCAACCTTTTCTTCTTCATAGCGAAGGTCTGCGCCTGGCGCGGAATTGGTTGCTAAAAAGTATCTAAGGGCGTCAACGCCGTATTTGGCAATCACATCCATCGGATCAACCCCGTTACCTAAGGATTTGCTCATCTTCTTGCCTTCTTTATCGCGGATCAGCCCATGGATCAATACGGTTTCAAATGGATCCTGATCCGTGAATTCCAGACCTTGGAAAATCATTCTGGCAACCCAGAAGAAAATGATATCGTAACCGGTGACTAAGACACTCGTTGGATAGTACTTTTTAAAGTCTTCTGTCACGGTTGGCCATCCCAAGGTTGAAAAAGGCCATAATGCGGATGAAAACCAGGTATCTAGGACATCTTCATCCTGAATCCAGCCTTCACCTGGTGAAGTGATTTGAACCTTCACTTGATCTTCTTTATACCACGCAGGGATTCTATGACCCCACCACAACTGGCGGGAAATGCACCAATCCTGGATGTCTGTCATCCAGTTGGTGAATATTTTTTTGAATCTGGCAGGTACGAATTCTGCCTTGCTTCTTTCTAAGGTGTCTTTCGCGATTTCATCCATCTTGATGAACCACTGAAGGGACAATCTCGGTTCAACAACAACGCCTGTTCTCTCTGAGAATCCTAAATTATTAGTATAATCTTCTATTTTTTCAACCAAATCAAGCTTTTTCAAATCCTTAACCAAGGCTTCACGGCAGCTAAATCTCTCCATGCCGTCATATTGGAAGGCGAGTTCGTTCATTGTTCCATCATCTTTCATGCATAATGGCATCTCTAAATGATGGCGTTTTCCAACTTCAAAGTCATTTTGGTCATGCGCTGGAGTTACCTTGACACATCCCGTGCCAAAGGTCATATCGACATACTCATCGGTGATGACTGGAATGGCGACTTTCGTACCTGGAATATATACTTTCTTACCGATAACAGATAGATAACGGGTATCCGATGGATGAACCATTAGCGCCTGATCGGCAAACATTGTTTCAGGGCGTGTTGTCGCGATGATCAAATACCCCTTTTGATCAACAAACGGATATCTGAAATAATATAGTTTACCCTGTTGTTCAACGTGTTCAACCTCGATATTAGATAATGCGGTTTTCGCTTCGACATCCCAGTTGATGATTCTGTTTCCACGATAAATCAAGCCCTTTTCATACATAGTGATAAAGACATGCGTGACAGCCTGATTGAGCGTTTCATCCAATGTGAATCGTTCCTTTGAATAGTCTAACGAATTCCCTAAAGCAGCCCACTGCTTTTTAATATGGGATGCATATTCATCCTTCCAGGACCAGGCAACCTTTAGAAATTCTTCTCTGCCCAAATCATATCTGGAAATACCTTGTTTTTTAAGGCGTTCATCAACCTTGGCTTGCGTAGCGATGCCGGCATGATCCATGCCAGGCAGATAAAGCGCGTCAAATCCCATCATCCTTTTTCTTCTGATGATGATATCTTGAATCGTGTTGTCCCAGGCATGACCCAAGTGCAGCTTGCCGGTAACGTTAGGTGGCGGGATTACAATCGTGAACGGCTTCTTTTCTGGATCTCCACTCTTGAAATATTCTTTCTTCAACCATATTTCATAACGATTTTCTTCAACCTCTTTAAAATCGTATTTTGTCTTTAAGTTTGTCATCTTTTTTCTCCTACATAATCATTTTTTTTAATTTTATACATCTTGATCGGCACTTTGGTGCCGTCAAAATGGTCTCTGTCTTCTTCATGGGTATAGATAAAACCTGTCTTTTCAATCACCCTGCGCGATTGGATATTTGAAACCATATGTCCGCACACCACTTCATCGAGTTCCACATCATAAAATGCATACAGTAAAACAGCATTGACCGCTTCGACCATCAATCCCTGACCCCAATAGGTATCGTCTAACACATATCCGATTTCCTTCCGGTTGGCCATCGCGTTATCGAAGTTTCTCACATGAAGTCCGATTGTGCCGATCATATGTTTGTTTGATTTCAAGGTGATGCACCAGACTTCATCCTCATGGATCATCATCTTGAGGATTTTTAAGCTCTCATCGATGGATTGGTGGGGATGCCAGCCGGCACTGGGTCCTATATTCGGTTTTTTAGCATACTCATAGAATGATTCAAGATCATCTAGATTGAGTTCTCTTAAGATCAGTCGTTCTGTTTCTAATGTTTTCACATGCATACCTCTCATTTTAAATAAAAAAAGCGCTTAGAACAATGTCTAAGGGCGAAGTTATCCGTGGTACCACCTTAATTCCAGATTTTAAGAATCTGGCGCTTAATACCCTTAACGCGGGTTTTACGGATGAAACTACTTATTTGTTCATTCCATCAGCTCCAAGGCTACCTTCATGCTTTCCTGTCAGATTTTTCACCATTTCAATCTGTCTCTAGAACTAGGGATAAGCACTACTCTTCCTCTTCTTTGCTACTAAATTAATGATAACATAAGAATTTAAAAATGTAAAGAATTAATCTGGATTGCATGAATAAAAGAAGAGGGAAAGCTGATTCGCTCTCCCTCAATCATTGGTGTATGTTATAACTTAATCATGGATTACTCTGGAATCCATTTCGCATAGACTGTCAAATTAGAGACTAATCCTGCGTTAAACGCCATCGGATATAGCCCTTCAGGATCTAAATACCATCCTTGAAATATATAGCCATCTTTGGTTGGAACTTCATCAGGCAATCCGATTTTTAGCGCTTCAAATTCCAAAGGTTCAATAAAACTACCGCCTTGCGAATCAAAGGTAATCGTATAAGGTCCATCACTGGATTCTAAACCCGTGCATGCTGCAAGATTTAGTCCTATCATTAACATAACGAGTAAAGTCAATATTTTTTTCATGATATAAGTCCTTTTCTATAGTGTTATTGTTTTACAATATAAAGTAAACCGATTGTTCCAGCGCCGCAATGTGAAGAAATCACACAGCCGGCTTTAGATTCGATGATATGCAATGGTTTCGTTTTTTCTTTAATCTTTTCAATCATATAGATCGCTTGCTTGTTCGCCAAACTGTGGGTGATCATGACATAATCCAAATCCAGGTTCTCACCTTCCTTGAAATAATCTTCCAGCATGATATCCAAAGCTCTTGACATCTTTCCGACAGGCTTTTTATAGATATCAAGTGAGCCGTTTTTGACCTTGATGATCGGCTTTATGCCCAAAATTGTACCGACGAGCTTCGCGGTTCCACTTGCACGTCCGCCTTTATGGAGATAATCCAAGGTTTGAATGGCGAACTGGCTTCTGACATTGGGAATGATTCTTTCGATTTCATCTTTGATTTCAACTGCTGACTTGCCTTGATTTCTTAAGTCGCATGCCTTTAATACCAATAAGGCGATCCCGGATGACAGGTTTTTAGAATCGATGATGTGGATTCTTTCAGAATTGACATCATCCTTGGCAAGAAGCGCTGATTGATGCGTCGCCGATAGCTTCGCGCCGATTCCGATATAAACCAAATCATAGCCATCCGTCAAATACTTGCTAAAAAATGAGATGAAATCTCCAGGAGACACGGCAGAAGTCTTTGGCATCATGTTTTTTTCAGTCACTTTATGATAAAGCTCTTCCGGGGTCAGATCGACACCATCCAAGTAAATCTCATCATCGAATCTGACATACAAGGGTATGGATAAGATATTATAAGACTCTCTGAAATCCTTGCTTAAATCCGCTGTTGAATCGGTCATAATCAATACTTTATTCATCATCACACCCCCATGACTTTATTTAAGAATATTTCCTCAATCTTCTCGATATTTTCTTTCGTAACATTGGAAATCGCGTAAAATGCTTTAGGATTTCCCAATAATTTCTTGATTTCCTGTTCCTGCTTGAATTGATGCGTATTATTGATCTTATCCTTCTTCGTCGCAACAATCATGATATCGACCTGCATTTCCTTGAGCCATGCCAAGGTTTCCAAATCCGCTTTGGTCGGTCCGACCTTGAAATCAATCAATTGGCAAACCAATTTCAATTCTGTCGCATGCAATAAATAGTTTTCCAGCATGATGATGAATTGATCCTTTGCTGTCTTGGATCGCTTCGCATATCCGTAACCAGGTGCATCCACCAGGTAAAAGGATTGATTCAATAGATAAAAATTCAGGGCGATTGTCTTCCCTGGCGTATTTGATACTCTAGCTAGATTTTTTCTATGTGTCAAGCTGTTGATAAAAGAACTTTTACCGACATTGCTTCTGCCTAATAATAGAATCTGTGGTTTCTTTTCCGGTTCATCCTTTAAATCTGTCAGACTTTTAATATAAATTGCTTCTTTAATCAATGGTTTCATTCCTTTTCTATGAAAAAAGTAGTCCCTAAGACTACTTTCATTATAAACTATTTCAATGCATATTGGAATACGTCAGTCACATTTTCAACAGGGATGATCGTGAGTGCGTTTCTGACTTCTTCTGGAATGTCATCAATGTCACGGACATTATCTTTTGGAATCAAGATGGTCTTGAGTCCGCTTCTGTGTGCAGCAATCGACTTTTCCTTCAAACCGCCGATCGGAAGCACATAGCCTCGAAGCGTGATTTCTCCAGTCATTCCAACATCCTTTTTCACGAATCTGTGCGTTGCAGCAGATACGATCGCTGTTGCGATGGTAATGCCTGCGGATGGACCGTCTTTTGGAACGGCGCCTTCAGGAACGTGAACGTGGAAGTCATTGTTATTGAATATTTCGGCATCGATGCCTAAGGCTACAGCATTTGATTTCACGAATGACAATGCGGTTTGCGCACTTTCCTTCATGACATCACCGAGCTTGCCTGTTAAGAGGAGCATGCCTTTTCCCTTATAGTAAGTCACTTCGACAGGAAGAGTATCTCCCCCGAAAGCGGTATACGCTAAACCGGTAACGACACCGATTTGTTCTTTTTCATCGGATAGGTTATGCATGTATTTAGGTTTACCGATATAATCTTCAACATTTTGAAGCGTGATATCGATCTTTCCTTTTTTTGTCATCAAGATTTCTTTGATTCCTTTTCTGATTAACGCGCCGATAAAGCGGTTAAGCTCGCGGACACCAGCTTCTCTCGTGTAGTGTTGGATGATGTAGTAGATGGTTTCATCGGTGATGGAAAATTCTTTGGATGTAATCCCATGCGCTTTCAATTGCTTCGCGATCAAATGACGCTTTCCGATCTGGAACTTTTCTTGTTCTGTATAAGAAGAAAGTTCAACGATTTCCATACGGTCTCTAAGAGGTGCAGGAACGTTTTCCAAATAGTTCGCAGTCGTAATGAACAATACTTGTGATAAATCATATGGTTCTTCAAGGTAATGATCGGAGAACTTAGCATTCTGTTCAGGATCTAGTACTTCAAGCATCGCGGATGCTGGATCTCCCTTATAATCGGATGACATCTTATCGATTTCATCCAGCAAGAATACTGGATTGATCGTTCCTGCATCCTTCATGCCCTTGATGATTCTTCCTGGCATTGCCCCGATATAGGTTCTTCTATGTCCTCTTATTTCGGATTCATCTCTGATTCCGCCTAAAGATTGTTTAACGAACTTACGGTTCAATGCGCTTGCGATCGAAATCGCTAAGGAAGTTTTTCCGACCCCTGGGGGGCCTGAAAGACAAAGGATGGTCTGTGGATTTCTCTTCGTCATGATCTTGACTGCCAGGTACTCGATTATTCTTTCCTTGACATTTTCAAGTCCGTAATGGTTCTTATCCAATTCTTCCTTGACCTTGACCAAGTCATAATTATCCTTGGAAGCTTTCTTCCATGGAAGATCAACTAATAAATCAAGGTATGTCTTGATGATGGAGGATTCAGCCATCGCAGCTGGCGTGCTTGAATAGCGAGAAAGTTCTACTAAAGCCTTTTCTTCGATATTTTTAGGCATTTTAGCCTTTAAGATCTTGGTTCTGAGCTCGTCGATTTCATCTTCTCTCTTCGCTTTGTCTCCGAGCTCATTTTGAATGGCGCGCATCTTTTCACGAAGATAGTATTCCTTTTGATTTTCATCGATGGACTTCTTGATTTCATCGTTGATCTTCTGTTCGAGATCGACGATCATTTTTTGTTTGTTGATATCTTCTAGAAGCATGCGTAAACGAACGTTCAAATTGGCTTCTTCAAGATAACGGTATTTTGTTTGATCGGGTGACTTCAAACTGAAAATAACAAGGTCGCAGACCTTTTCAGAAGTCAATCCTTGCTGGATCTTTTCTAAGACCTGGTTATTAGGTACTAAAATGGTTTGCGCGTTGGCTGCAACTTCAGTCACGATCATTTTCACGAGCGTCACTTCTTCATCCACATTTCCAGCGATTGTATCTATTTCATCGTATTCAGCAACAAAATAAGGTTCGGTTATGAAATATTCCTTGACCTTGATTCTGGATAATACGGTGAGCTTGACTTTGTATGCGTCATTTGGCAGCTTAATCTTCATTTGAACCTTGACCAACGTACCATACTGTTCAATATCTTCTTTAGTAGGTTCTTCAATCAATGGATTCTTTTGAATGAGGACTAGAGCATATCCGCCAAAGTTCTTTTCAGCTTCTTCTACAGCCTTAAGGGAGACTTTGCGTCCGACTTCAATACGAAAATCATTATTTGGGATTGGCATGGTGCCACGTACGACGATTGCAGGCAGACTCTTTGATAATTCCATGTTCTCACTTCCTTTTTTGTTTCAATATTATTATAGCACATTTAAATGAATTTGCAATCAATACACTTGAGTGCCAATTATCTTTTGAAGAAGAAGGGAACGATGTCCCCTTCGTTATTTTTTGATTGCTGAATCTAATACAAATTGGTATGCTTTATTAATGGCGACATCATTTGCTAATAATGCAGCTGGAAGATACTTTTTCACTTCTTCAACAGGCATATTATACTTAGCGGAGAGTTCGATATACTTCGCATCTAATTCTTCTTCTGTTGCTGTCAAGCCTTCAGCTTTGGCAACAGCTTCAATGACTAAAGTCGTTCTGACACGCTTAGCGGATTCTACTTTCGCTTGAGCGTCGAATTGTTCTGGTGTAACACCGGATAAGGATAGGAACATATCGAATTCAAGACCGTATTGCTTCGCTTGCTGTTCAACACTTTCTTTATAATGCTTGATTTCTTCATCAATCATTTCTTGAGGAATGTCCAAGGTAGCGCCATCAAGAACCTTATTGATGATGGTATCTGTAGTCACGTTGGTCGCTTCTTGTTTCTTCTTGTCTTCTAAATCTTTTCTAGTAGAAGCTGTAAGTTCAGCGATTGTGTTCACGCCTTCTTTATTTAAAGACTTGACCCATTCATCATTAAGTTCAGCAAGTTTCTTCGCTTTGATTTCATGAAGTTTGATCTTGAACTGTACTGCTTTGCCTGCTAAGTGAGGTGCTTGGTATTCTGCTGGGAAAGTGACGTTGATGTCTTTAGCATCTCCAGCAACTAATCCTACCATTTGTTCTTCGAATCCTGGGATGAATTGGTTAGAACCGATTTCTAGTTCATAATTTTCAGCTTTTCCGCCTTCGAACTGCACACCGTCTAGATATCCGTCAAAATCGAAGATTGCTGTGTCGCCTAATTCTAATGCGCCAGTCTTCAATTCTAAAGTTCCATTGGTAGAAAGTAATGCTTTGATTTCTGCATTGACTTCAGATTCTGAAACATCAGTCTTTAATGCTTTAACCTCAATACCTTTGTATTGTCCCAGGACGACCTCTGGTTTTACAGGAGCGACTAGGCTGATGGTGAAGGTTTCGCCTCTTTTGATATTTTGAATATCGACTTCAACTTCTGGTTGTCCGACGATTTCATAATCAGGATGGTTTTGAGCTTCATGGTACTTATGATGAAGCACATGGTTAAGTGCTTCTTCATATAATGATTCCACACCGAATTTTGTTTCATACATGCTTCTTGGCACTTTGCCTTTTCTAAAACCCTTGATTTCTACATCTTTTGATACATGCTCGAACGCATGATCAAGTCCATGTTCGAACTCATGTGATGTGACATCAAATGTGTAACGAACCTTGTTTGCTGATACTTTTTCTACTTTCATTTTGTTCTCCTTGATTTGGTAATTTAATATGATTTGACCTTTTTTATTATAACATATTTTTTATATAGACAAAGACATTTAGCAAAACATTGAGTTTTTTGTAAAATTAAGTTAAAATATGATTAATGAAAAGAAGGTGTACCTGATGATCACAATCAAAGAAGTTAAAACCAAACTCGATTCTTGGAGATTTACCGAATTCCCGAACAAGCTTTATAAGAAGGTTGAACCTTATGTCCCAGCATTATCCATGGATGAAAGAAACGTATTCAATCCAAAAGTCAACCCGATGTTTGAATATTGCGAAGCGATCAGATATTTAGCCTATGATGGAAAGAAAATCGTAGGACGCATCGCAGGCATCATCAACCATAAATGGAATGAAGCATATAACATCAAAACTGCAAGATTCTCTAGAATCGACATGATTGATGACATTGAAGTCACCAAAGCTTTGATCAATAAAGTCACTGAATGGTCTAAAGCACATGGAATGACAGACTTGATCGGACCCATCGGTTTTACCGATTTGGACCGCCAAGGACTATTAGTCGAAGGTTTTGAGCATTTGAATATGTTCATCACCATCTATAATCACCCTTATTATAAAGAACATTTGGAAAGCTTAGGTTTCTTGAAGGATGTTGACTGGACAGAAAAACAAATATTTTGGCCAAAGGAAGTTTCTGAAAAGGTTAAACGCGGCGCTGAAATTGCCAGGAAGAGATATGGATACCGTTTAATCAAGTGTGCAACCAAGAAAGAAGTCTTCAAATACATCTATGATGCATTCGCCATGTACAATATCGCATTTAATGAATTATACGGCTTCTTCCCAATCACCGAGAAGGTACAAGATTATTACATCAAGCAAATGATTACCTTGATTCAACTTGAATACCTATGGTTCGTCTTGGATAAGGAAGATCATGTTGTCGGTTTTACCGTCATCATGCCTACCCTTGCGAAAGCGAATAAGAAGAATAACGGTAAGTTGCTGCCATTTGGCATTTTCAGACTATTTAAGTCCTTAAAGAAATACGATGTCATCGATTTATACTTCATCGCAGTCGATCCAAAGCACCAAGGTCACGGCATCATCGCCTTGATGTGGGAAGATGGAATCTTAACTGGTATCAAGCATGGCGTACGTTATGCGGAAACCGGTCCGGAGCTTGAACTGAACGTTCATATCCAAAATCAATGGAAAGACTTTGATTTCGTTGAGCATAAGAGAAGACGCTGCTACAAGAAAGCCATTTAGGAGAGGGAAACCTCTTCTTTTTCTTTGTACAAGACAACTATAAATTATAAAAAAATAAAAATCAAAAAATTTTTGAATAAAAAAAGACCTGAAGTCAACTTCAAGTCTCATTTTTGATGATTTATTAAGCAGTTAAGGAAATTTCTCCAGCTTTCTTTAGTGCGACCTTGGTAATGACTGGTCCGATCAATTCATAAATCAATGTACCAGCTAAGATAATGGCTCTGATCTGTGAACCCATTTCCACATTTAAGACTTGAGTCGCGATTAAGGATAACCCGATGGCGACCCCTGCTTGAGGGATGAGCGCGTATCCTAAGTATTTGGCAACGACTGGATCAACCTTGGTGACTTGGGAACCGAACCATGCCCCAAAGATCTTACCGACGACTCTGAAGAGCACATATACGATACCGATGATGCCGACTGCAGATAAAACACTGAGTTTTAATTCTGCTCCGCTTAAGACGAAGAACATGATGAAGATCGGAGGCGTAACGAAATAGATTAAACCGTTCACTTCTTCATATTTAGGACTGATGTTGGCGAATACTCCGCCAAGCATCATGCAGGCAAGAAGGGTTGAACCTCCGAAATGATCTGCTAAGAAGATGGTAAAGAAGATCATGGTGATGACTAAGGATATTCTGTTCCCCCTTCCGGTAAACCATCTGACTCCCAAGACTAAGAGCAAACCAAGAAAAGCTCCAATTCCCAAGGATAACAAGATTTCCCAAAAAGGAAGCAATATTTGTCTGAAGAGTGAAACATTCACCGCATCAGGACCCAAAGCATTCGCTAAAGCGACAAAGATGCCAAATAACACAATGGCGACACCATCATCAATCGCAACAACGCTTAATAAGGTTTCTGTCAAGATTCCCTTAGCCTTGTATTGTCTTACGACCATCATGGTTGCTGCTGGCGCTGTCGCTGCAGCAATCGCAGAGAGCACCAAGGCGAATCTGAAGTTTTCCATAGTTAAAGTTCCACGAATCATAAAATAACCTGTTACAGCCCCTAAGGTGATGATGACAGCGAATAATGATTCGAATATAGCGATGATGATTGGTGTCGCTCCAACTCTTTTGAAGTATGAAATCTTCATTTCATTACCGATAGAGAAAGCGATGAAGCCTAAGGCAACTGCAGAAACCAATTCCAAACTCAATAAGGATTCTTCAGGAATGAGGTTTAGAATCGATGGTCCGATGAGTAATCCTCCAACCAGATACCCTGTGACATTGGGCAACCTTAAATATTTGGCAACTTTGCCAAATAAAAGACCAGTGGCAATAATGATTGCCGTATATAATAATATATCAATATTCATTTTAACATCCTCTAGCTCTTGAATCCCTTGACTGAATCGATTGGAAGGGTGAACGCAATCCCTGAATTGGGTTGTGTCAAGTCTCCAGCTACTTGATCAATAATCTTATACACTGTTTGAACTTGCTCATCATCTTTAACGACCATCATGATAACATTGGATTCAGGTCTTGTTCCTTCAAACAAGGTTCTTAATCCGCCAAACATCGGACTGTCTTCATTGCCAAATAACTTTCTGCCCATTCCGGTGCTGCTAATGATGGTAGCTCCCTTGATTCCATTTGCATTCAGTTCTTTTAAGAACTTATCCAAAAGATTTGTTTTGTTCATGACATAAAGTACTAATTTCATATATTTCCTCCTGTAGATTCCGATTCATTATACTCTTAGATTTGAAGTTTCGCAAGATTCTTCATTTATATTCAATACTTATGATATTTGCATGCTTTGTTTAATCTTAACCTCTGGTTTTCGATTAAACTTTCTATAACTTTCCGGTATACCAAAGATTAAACCAAAAAATAGGAAGAATATTGCAGTATAAATTAGAAAATAGTATTCTCCACCTAAATCTCCAGGTAAACCATTATGTCTCAAATACATATAATTAGGATCTAATCCCACATAAAAAACTTCATTGGCGAGTGTCGCCCATCCCATAAGGATCAAGACACCGATGATAACCGATAAAGAATTCTTGAATTCCAGTTTAAATCTTCCTAATGATATTTGATAGATGGGAAGTAGGATTAACAAGGTATGCGCGCTCATCCCCTCTAAAGTATACATGTTCATGAATTGTGAAGAGAAATAATCTCCCATCAGTGCTGTGATGATGCCACCCATCATCGCAAGCACGTAAACTGGTGTTTCAATCTTCTTCCACTTGAAGATAATCGTTAATGGAAGTATGAACGTGAGTACTGTGCACATATGGAATGGAAATGCCTGCGTCCATGGAGTTTCGACACCAAGGATTGCTCTTGCAGTCTGGTGTCCCAGTCTAAAGGTAAATAACGATACCGCAAGAACCATTACTGTAATATTTCCAGCTTTTGGATGTTTCTTAAAGAACTGGTATCCGATCACAGCAAGCAAAGGAATCAAAACCATCCAAAGATAATGTCTATAGTCAATAAACGCTCCACTGCCTAATTGATCTGAATAACTCGTGTAACTCCCGTTGAACTCATAATACAAAAAAAACTTTTGAAAAAAACTCATGATGATAATCCTTCTTTCCCCTTATGTATAAATATTATTCATTTCAATTATAAACCTTAACCTTAAAAATCGTACACAACAATTCTCATTATTTTGACATTTCGAGCAAACATCTTTATAATAGATATTGTAACAATCTGCGGGGGCTTTCATGAAAAGAATCGAATCATTTTTAAATAGCGGACTCTATATCTTCATCATCTTTACAATCACCATGATTTCATGGTCTTTTTATAAAGAAACTCCACCCTTCGATTTCAATCTATACAATATGATGGGTGTTTTTTTGTTGATATTAATCAGTACGTTCATATTAATCTTTTTTGAGAATACCTTATATTTATTGCCAGTATTGATAAGTTTCTTATTTATCATCAATAAATCAGATATGACCTTTGATACATTGACGTCCATGGGATTCCCAATCGCTGCACTTACACTCATTTTTTCTGGTTTTCTCATCCATATCATCAGGTTCAAAACAAAATTCAAACAAAAAAAGTTTTATATAGGTTTCTTCTTGATAGCGACAGCATATCTGGCACCTTTAATTTATATTCCCTTTGATATCAGATCAATTCCAGTTTCCATAACAGCTGTATTATATTTATTTGCTTATGTTTTTCTAAGCAACTCCATGAAGGGTAACTTGAACTATTTATTCAAGGTCATGCTGTTCGCCAATCTATTATTGACAGCTGAAGTCTTTTTCTATATTTATCAAGGCTATCTGTTATATCCTGAAATGGATTTCTATCATCGGATCTTCCAAGGATGGAATAGAAACTTGGGATGGGCGAATATCAATGACATGTGCTTCTATATATCATTAACATTCCCAAGTTATCTTTACTTCATCTTCAAAAAGCCAAGTACCTATTTGACCTGGTTCTTGATGATATTCCCTGTGATTGCAGTCCTTTTATCCAAATCAAGAGGCGGTATGGTCGGATTTGCAGTGGTAGCAGGTGGTGTTTTCTTATTCTTCCTATTAAAGGGTAATAAGAAGCATCTTACCCATGGATTGATCTTCTTGGCATTCACTGCATTGTTGTTCTATTTGAATAGGGAAATACTGTATCTTTGGTATGATGAGCTGATTCAATCGCTTGGAACAGATTTAAATAGTTTTTCATCAAACCGCATCTATATTTACACAGAAGGATTGAAGATCTTTAGAGAGTACCCGCTCTTCGGAGGTGGATGGATATCCATCTACAGTTTCCCATTCGCTGGTAGAATCTTCATGTTCCACTCGACTTTCATTCAAGCGCTCGCTGCGATGGGTTTATATGGATTATTCGCGTTATTCGTTCACTACTATCAAATCGGTAATTTCATGATTAGAAAGCTGAACTTGGAAAAATCATTATTCTTGATTGGTTATCTCGCAACTCAAATTCATGGATTAATCGATAATGTGCAGTTTTCAGTGCCATATAGTTCATTAATTGTTTTATTCCTGGCAACGTGGGAGACTTCAGAACTTGAAACAAGCTTTACATTGGTCAATCACAGATATCACATCATTGAAACCTAAAAATATAGGCGGATCTCAACAGAGATTCGCCTCATTTATTATTTATAGATTTTTCTTAAATATTCAGTTATCTCTTCTTCCTTTTTTGGCTTCATGAAGAGATAACCTTGAGCGCTATGGCATCCTAGCTTATCTAAAAGATTGGCTGTTTCAACATCTTCAATGCCTTCAATCAAGACTTCATATCCTAAGTTCTTTGCTAAATCGATGGTAGCTTTCACGATGGTCTGTGTGGTTGGATTGATTAAGATCTGTTTGGTGAAGAACCTGTCGATTTTAATGGTATTGATTGGGAATTGCGCGAGATAGGCAAGCGATGAGTAGCCCTTGCCGAAATCATCGACTGCAATCTTGAACCCGAAGCTCGAAAACTCATCTAGCATCTTCTTGCATAAATCAGGGTTTTCCATCAAAACTGTTTCTGTAATTTCAAGTTCTACTTGGTTGGGGTTGATTTGAAACTCATTGAAGATGGAGACCATTTGTTTGTAAAATTGCTGATTGTATAGATTTTTGGTTGATATATTGATACTGATTGGTACAGACAAGCCTTTCGCTTTGAGTCTTGTCTGATATTCCAAAACCCATCTGAAGACAGTTTCAGTCATATCGTTGATCATTGCTGTCTGCTCAACTGCTGGAATGAACTGATCAGGAGCAATCATGCGCTTCGTTGGGTGCTCCCAACGAATCAAAGCTTCTAATCCGTTTGCTTGTCTTGTTCTTAAGTTGACTTTAGGCTGATAGACCATATAGATATCTCCATTATGGAGCGATTTGGAGAAATCAGATAATAGTTCGAATTCAAACTGCATATTCGCCTTGATATCTTTATAGGTCATATGCGTCAAGAAGTTCTTCTTCGCTTCCTTGGCTGCGATATCCGCATGCATGAAGTGTGAAGATAAATCAATGCCTGGAAGATGTCTCTTGGTCGCGAAGCCGACAGAGTAATCCACGAAAATCGGATTGCCATCGATGATGGTCGCTTGATGGATAGCATCCATGACGATTTGAATTTCAGATTCAAGATCTTTCTGTTGAACAAGGATCCATAGTTGATGAAATATTGGAGTGACAACAACACAATAGGGCAATGACTTTTCAAGATTGTTCGCAATCCTGTTGATATAGCTCACGTATGCTTCAATACCCAATACATCACAGATTAGTTCACAGTTATTGATTTCAACGCTTGCGACTGTATAACTGATCTTATAAGGCATCTTTAAAGTTCTTAAATAATTCAAGTTGTGCAGTCTTGTATTTTGATCATATGCTTCAATTTGGTTGATCTTAGAGATTGCTTGTTGATACCCTCTACCTAGCAATCCACTCAAAAAACCAACTACCCCCATCATGGACATCCTAAAGATCCAGTCAATGGCACGTTGAGGCTCTCCAGTCGATAAGTCCCATGGCATGAGCGGTCCAGCAACCAAGCCTGCGATGATGCCGATCGCTAATCCGTACCATCCTCCAAGAATACCGCCTGTGATGACAATTGGAATGTACATCAAATGACTGAATGCGAGTTGATTTCCATCTTGATTCAGCATGATTAAATAGACCATTCCTATAAAGAAAAAAGCAAAGAACATCGTGTAAAGATGATCATGCTTTCTTAAAAATGCTTGTATTTTTATATAGATTTCTTTCATAAGTCCCTCCCCGGTCTAATGAAGCGATATCTTTGTAATCCAATGATTAGGGTCCTCAATATCTCCAAATTGTATGCCTGTCAATAAGTTATAAAGCTTTCTTGTGTATTCTCCCATTTCCTCATGCGCAGGAAATGTGTGCTTAACCCCCAGATGTGTGATCGATCCGATTGGCGTGATGGCTGCAGCCGTGCCGCAGGCACCGGCTTCAACGAACTTATCCAATTGATTGATAAAGATATCTTGTTCAAGAACTTCTAGATTGAGTACGTATTGAGCAAGCCATTTTAAGGAACGGTTTGTTATCGAATCCAATATGGATGGAGATTTAGGCGTTACATACTGATGATCATTGGTGATCCCGAAGAAATTGGCTGCGCCGACTTCTTCAATCTTCGTATGCGTGGATGGATCTAGGAAGATGCATTCAGCGTATCCGTTTTTACGCGCGATCAATTGAGGTTTCAAAGAGGCAGCGTAATTCCCGCCTACCTTGACATCGCCTGTGCCATGAGGAGCTGCTCTGTCATCATCAGAAACGATTAAATCAACTGGTTTTGCCTCACCGGCAAAGTAATTGCCAACAGGAGATGCGATGACTGAAAAAATATACTCTGGAGCTGGACGAAGACCTAGGTTATCTCCGATTCCGATTAAGAAAGGTCTGATATATAGCGATTCATGATTTCCATAAGGTGGAACGAACGCTTCATTGGCTTTAACCGTTTTGACAACAGCGTCAATGAATTTTTCAACTGGAACGATCGGCATCGCCATCCGGTCCGCAGATCTTTGAAATCTTCTCGCGTTGTCTTCAACTCTGAAAAGCTGGATGCCGCCATCTTTTCTCCGGTATGCCTTTAATCCTTCAAAGCACTGCTGACCGTAATGCAGTGCGGTGGATGTTGCTGAAATAACGAGCTTGTCATCTTCCCTGAGCGTTCCTTCATCCCATTTGCCATCCTTAAAATATGAGATGTAGTTATAAGCTACCTTGGTGTAAGTGAAACCCTTTGGTTTTGTGTTCATGCTTCAACCTTCCATTCTATAGTTTTATGTTTGATTTGTTGTTTGAATGTTCTTGTTATGAAGTGTGAAACAAAAAAGATAGTTTTAATATATATCTTTTAAGTTTGATTTTGATTATTCGATGATTTTTTGTTCCTTCGGATGCATTCTGAAGATTCGTTGGAAATATAACTTCGTATTCTTTCCATCATAGACGACCATCAGGATGATCGTGAATAGTGAACCATAAATAAATGCGGGAATCGCCAACCAAAGCACAGGCCAGTAGAATAGTTCTCCTGTCACAGGATGAACTCTTAAAAACATCGGTACGAACGCTCCCAGTATAGCACCTAATCCAGTTAAATCACCCCGAACTCCGAAAATAAATGAAGGATTTCGATAATCTGGACTATAAAGCTGTTCTCTTGGCACCCAACCGAGCGCGGTAATGACCAATTCATTGATATAAATGATAACCAACACTAAAATCAACATCAAAGGTGCGCGGTACGCACGTTTGATGGATACGGTATGGAATTTATATTGCATCATTAAGAATGGAACTAAGAAAATTAAAAAGTGAGAAGTGTAAAAGCGAATCACTTCAATGCTGAAAGCTCCCTTATATCCTAAAATAGCTCCATTGAAATATTCTGACATCGCATCGACTGGAAAGATGAAGGTGAGAATTCCAGATGATATCCCAACTAATATCATATAGTCCTTAATCGTCTTGTTCTTAACGAAATACAGAAAAGGAAATGTCAGTGCGGATACCGCGCAGACATTCTCAAAGGACACCTTGGTCCAAATATATTCAACTGTCGTATATGGGTAAATAAATATTTTAGCGAAATGGATAAACAGATTTAATACAGCCAATCCGAAAATGAATCTATTTCTAAATTTTTGGCTCTTATTCCGTAAAAAGATAAGAGAAAGTATGGTGAATGCGAAGAATGCGAATATATAGATGAAATAGTAGATGTTGCCCACTTGAACGATTTGCATGAAATACTCCCTTATATCTTTGATATTCATATTATAACACAGTTGAATGTTGTTGTCTTTCTCAAGCATTGAAAGATAAAAAAAAGCATAAGTGAAAATCCACTTATGCTTGTCTTATTTGTTAATGATTTTTAAAGCATTGGTATAAAATATCTCATTTAGATAAGCAATATCTATTTTATGCTTTAAAATATTAAAAGCTTCTTTCAAAATCGGTTGTCTATTGTCCATATTGTGCGTATCAGTTGCTATGAAATCAACAAGTTCTTCCCTGAGCATTTGAAGAATGAGTTTATCTCGCTTTTTCTTATCAAATCCGATGGCTGCATCTGCATTGACCTGAAGAAAACCACCAGCTCGTTTTATCTTAAAATAATCCTCAAATTTTAGATATCCATAGCGCTCAACATGAGCGACAATGGGGATGAACCCGCTATGAGATAAATCATAAACAACTTCTTCTATGGGAGTTTCAATGGTTGGCGAGAACTCGACCAATAAATATTTGGATCCAGCAAGTGACATTTGACTGTAATCAGGCTGAATGTGAGACTTATAAAGTATCTCAGCGCCTAAGTATAATTCAATTTCCAAGCCTTGTTTTTTGACCTCTGCTACCAAGTTATCAAAAGCTGCTTTTCTTTCTTCATGTGACGCTTTCGTCACATGTGATTGGACGTGAGGGGTGAGAATGACTGCTTTAACACCATCTAAAACTTCTTTTTTAATCATTTCCAGCGATAATTCAATGTGTTGAGATCCGTCATCGACGCCTGGAAGGATGTGAGAATGAATGTCAATCATAGCCTATTCGTACTTATAGCTATAATCGTAACCATAGCCATATGAACCATTCTTCAAGTCCACTTGAGTGAGTATAGTTCCAATAATGTGCACATTATTATGTTTTAATGTTTGAATTGCTTCCTTGACAAGACTCTTCTTCGCGACATTTTGTGCGACGATGAAAATGACCCCATCAGCTAGTTTAGCAACATAAAGCGCATCTGATACAGCAATGACTGGAGGAGTATCTAACAAGACATAATCATACTCGCTTTTTAAGCGTACAATTAATTCCTTAAGTTTCTTAGCTTCAAGTACATTAACGACAGATGTTGTTTTTTCTCCACCGACGATGAAGTCAACACCAATTTCTTCCGAATGGCGAACCACAGTTTCATATTGAACTTTTCCGGATAGATAGTCAGTTAAACCTTCTCGATTGGTTACGTTGAATACTCGATTCATTTTTGGTTTTCTTAAGTCTAGATCGATTAAGATGACTTTCTTACCTTTTTGACCCAATAGATAAGCTAAATTTGAAATGAATGTTGATTTACCTTCACTTGCGAGTGTTGATGTGAATTGTAATACTTTCATATCATTATCAAGGTTGGCATAATCAATATTGATCAAAACTTTTTGGAAACATTCAGAAGTATAGGAAAGCGGTTGTTCTTTGGTAACAAGGTAATCATATCGTTCATTTCTTTCAATTTGGAATATATTGATCTTCTTCTTACTCATTTACTTGACCTCCCTGACTTCAAATTCAGGAATGACGCCCAATACCTGAATACCAAAGTAATTTTCCAGCTGATCCTTTGTTTGGAACGTGTTATTGAATAATTCTTTGAGTAACGCGATACCAACACCGACAATACCGCCCAGAATAATTCCGATAACGATATATAAAGGTTTATTTGGTGATTCATAAACACCTAAACCTGCATTGGATGTTCTCGTAATCTTATCTTTAATCGCTGAAAATGCTGGATTGTTATTTGCGATGTCAATCGCAGCATCAATCACGCCATTGACTACATCTCTTGTTTCCGTAACATCATCTGAAATATAACTGATATTGATGAAATAGCTGGTTGTTGAAGATGTGACTGTCAAACCGTTTCTGATTTGACTTGCAGTCATTTCAAGCCCTAATTCGTTGATAACTTCAATCAAGACAACGTCTTTCTTCATCAGTTCTGCGATTGTTGCGAGCAATTTTTGAGCAGTTGTATAATCGTATGCTCCTTCAACTGCCACATCTGTCTGTACCTGCACCATCACATCAGCATTTGATTTATAGGTTGGATCTGCGATGACGTATGCATAAACCGTCGCGAATACTGCAAACGCGAATGTAAATGCGATAATCAGCAATAAATTTTTTCTCAGTATTTTAAAAAGGTCGATTAGGCTGATCTCGTTGGTTGTTTCTAGCTGTTGTTCGTTCATACTTTTTCCTCCACAGTTTAACTTAAACTTATTATAACATACAAAAAGTATCTTTGATACCGATTTGATATTGAAATCATTATGAAGCGAAGTCCTTACGAACTCCTTAAGATTTAATTAGGAAGAGTGAACAAACTTCATCGATATCTTTCTTAACTTCTGATAGAGATTCCAACCAGAACTCCTTCTTCGTCACATCAATACCCATAGACTTAGCAACCTCTTCAACGCTTGTCTTCGTTGTTAAGGATAATAAGTCATCATAACTCTTCAAGAAGGTTGAAGGATTCTTTAAATACTGTGCATATAATCCCTTTCCAAAGAGTAAACCGAATGCATAAGGGAAGTTATAGAAGTTTAATCCTGCGCTATAGTAATGACCCTTATTCAGCCACATGTAGGGATGAAGAAGGGTATGATCAAGACCATTTAAATATGCTTCTTTTTGAGCTTCGATCATCATGTCCTTCATTTGATGTTTTGAAACTGGTCCTTGAGAATTCTCAAAAAGATGCGTTTCAAAGATGAAGCGTGAAAGGATATCAATAATGACTTGAGTATCTCCTTGTAGAGAGTTTTCTAAAACTGATAATCTTTCTTGTGGATTTGTTAAAGATGAGAGTAAATGGTTATTGACAACCGTTTCACAAAAAATAGACGCTGTTTCTGCCAAAGGCATCGGATAAGACCAATGAAGTGGTTGATTGGAGGAGATGACTTCCCCATGATAGCCGTGTCCCAGTTCATGAGCAAGCGTGAGTACATCAGATAAAGATCCTGTAAAGTTCGTCATGATTCTGGATTGTTTCAATTGAGGTTGATTGGAACAGAACGCTCCACCCCTCTTGCCCTTCTTAGGATATACATCCACCCATTCGTTATCAAATGCTTTCGTCGCGAAATCCCCTAAACGCTTGGAATAACTGTAAAAGCCTTTTTTAACAACTTCTTGAGCTTCTTCATAGGTATAAGTCTTTTCTAGCTTACCGACAGGTGCGAACATTTCATAAAATGGCAAGCCCCCCAGGTATCCTAAATACTTCGCTTTCGCTTTCAAATACTTTTCAAAATGAGGACGAAAATCCATCATTGCAGATATCATCGCGTCTAATGTTTCTTTTGTCATCTTGGATTGATCTAATGTCTTTTGAATAGGAGATTCATAACCTCTTAATTCATTCATCAAGACAACTTCTCGCTTGATGTTGGATAGAGCAAGAGAGACCTGATCTTCAATCGCTAAATAAGCCTTTAATTCAGCCTCATAAGCGTCTTTACGAATGGATTGGTCATTATCATAGGCGAGGTTCCTAACCTCGCTTAAGGTGATTTCCTTACCTCTGAAGAGAACAGGAAGATTGGCTGTCGTAAGACCTTGGAGTCTGCCCCATGAGCCTGATGCCAATTCTCTCATCTTTGCATATAAGATTTCTTCTTTTTCAGTGAGTAAATGCTTCGCTTCTTTTTGTTCGAGTTCAAGACCGAACTTATATTGCTTGATCAGAGGAGATTTATTTGATAATGCAGTTAAGTCAACAGTTGTCAAATATCTTGAAAACATGACATCTTCAGCAGTTGGTTTTCTAAAGATCTTGGTGATGTTCGCCATATGCTTCATCGCTTCCTGGTTGGTCACGTCAGTTGACATGACCAAAGATGGATAAGATGAAAGTGTTCTGCCTAATGTTGTTATTTCTTCTTGAATCTTTAAGTATCCCTCAATATAGGAAATGTCATCAGATGGTTTGGTGCGGACATGAAGCATGTATTGATCTACCAATACCTCAAGTTTAGTCAGATCTGATAAGAATCTATCATCAAAACCTGAATATAAATCATTTAAGTTCCAGTTTTTCATAGGGTCCCCTTTTTCTTTTTTTCTTTGAAATAATTATAACATAGGAAAGAAAAAACGCCAATTGCTTGGCGTAACTATGTTAAATAATAGGTAAATACTTGTCTAATTCCCATTGAGTGACTTTCATCTTATATTCATCCCACTCTTTGGTCTTCGCTTCAATGAGTTTACTCCATAAAATTTCACCGATCGCTTCCTTCATCATGGTTGAATTGGAGAAGTTTTCAATGGCTTCACGAAGACTTTCAGGAAGATTGCGGATCCCTAAACGTTTTCTTTCTTGTTCTGACATCTTGAACAGGTTCTTCTTTATGGGTGATATTCCATCAATTTCTGAACGGATTCCATCTAAACCTGCAGCAAGCAGCGCACTCATCGCTAAATATGGATTGGCTGACGGGTCAACGGAACGCACTTCAACACGCGTCGCTTTACCGCGGGCTGCTGGAATACGGATCATTGTTGAACGGTTCGCATCAGACCATGAAATGTAACATGGAGCCTCATAGCCTGGAACGAGCCTCTTATAAGAGTTTACGGTAGGATTCGTGACTAATGCGAATTCCTGCGCATGTTTCATCACGCCAGCGATGAAACGGAGCGCTGTTTGTGAGAGTTGGTTTTCAGTATTTGGATCATAGAATAAATTATTACCTTCAACATCTGAAATAGAGCAATTGGTATGCATCCCTGATCCGTTGATGCCCTGAACTGGTTTTGGCATGAAGGTTGCGTGATACCCGTGGCGTCTAGCAACATTTTTAACTAAGATTTTAAAAGTTTGGATGTTATCACATGCTTCAAGAGCATTATCAAAATGGAAATTGATTTCATGCTGTCCATACGCAACCTCATGGTGTGATACTTCCATTTCAAAGTTCATCTTTTCAAGTTCAAGAACGATATCACGTCTGACGTCTTCAGATCCATCAATTGGAGCTAAATCAAAGTATCCTCCTAAATCGGAGAACTCCATGGTTGGTTTTCCATGTTCATCTAATTTAAATAAGAAGAATTCAGGTTCAACACCGACATTGAACTTGTCGTAACCTAATTTTTTGAGTTCAGCAAGATTTCTTTTCAGGATGAACCTAGGATCTCCTTCAAAAGGAACGTGAGAGGTTGTATAAATATCACAAATCAATCTGGCAACCTTGCCAGCTGCAGATGGAGTGGTTTCCCATTCGAGGATCAACCATGTCGATAGATCAGGATAAAGATACATATCCGCTTCGTCGATTCTGACAAATCCTTGAATCGATGAACCGTCAAACATAACTTCATTCGCTAAAGCTTTTTCAAGATTATTAATTGGAATTTCAACGTTTTTTACTGTGCCTAACATATCTGTAAATTGTAGTCTGATGTACCTCACATCATTTTCTTTCGCACTCTTTAAAATATCTGCTCTTGTATTATTTTTCATAATAAACCCCTCTTTCAAGAAGAATTTTACAATTATAAATAAAAAATGTCAATACGAATACATAAATATTGACATTCTTTACAATTGATTAACTTATTTGTCTTCTTTTGGTTTAATAAAATGCTTCGCGTAATCCTCTTTATTAATCTGACGGTTACGGGCGATAGCAAGAGCGCCAGATGGAATATCTTGAGTCACTGTTGAACCAGCCGCAATGAACACACGATCTCCGATGTTGATTGGAGCAACTAAGTTCACGTTACATCCAACGAACACGTCATCGCCGATGACGGTTTGGTGCTTCTTCAAACCATCATAATTCACGGTAACAGATCCACATCCGAAGTTAACGTTCTTACCGATAGTTGAATCTCCCAGGTAAATAAGATGTGCTGCTTTCGTGCCTTCACCCGTAGATGACTTCTTCACTTCAACGAAGTTACCGATACGGTTGTTCTTACCGATCACAGCATGTCCTCTTAAGTGAGCGAATGGTCCAACGGTTGTATTTTCACCGACTTCTGAGTCTAAGACGATACTATGTCTGATTTCAGCTTTTTCATGGATGAGAGAATCTACAATTTCAGTGTTTGGTCCAATCATCGCACCTTTTTTGATGATGGTATGGCCCATCAGGGTTGTGTTCGGATAAATCCAAACACCCTCTTCAATGATGACGTTATGACCGATTGTGACTGTTTCTGGGTTGACGATGGATACACCGGCAAGCATATGACCTCTATTGATGGAATCACGTAAGAATTTTTCTGCGATGCTGATGCCATAAAGATCATTGATACCCATGGTAATCATTGGATTACGGACGATAAAGGTATTGACCTTTTGTTCCTGATGCATTAAAGCGACGATATCAGTTAGATAGAATTCGCCTTTACGCTCATTCCTCTTAATCTTCTTGACATATTCAAATAAAAGCTTGTTATTGACGATATAGACAGATGAATTGACTTCTTGAATCAGCTTTTGGGAATCATTACAGTCATTTTCTTCGACGATGCCAGTGATTTCGCCGTACTCGTCACGGACGATACGGCCATACCCCTTGGGATACTCCATAATCATCGAGACAATCGTCAAATCATTACCCATTTCTTCATGAGCGCGTAAAATTTTATTCATCAAAGGATATTCCATCAAAGGCATATCTCCAGGAAGAATGAAGGTAGTTCCTTCTTTATCCTCTAGAACAGGTGCTGCTGATAAGACTGCATGGCCTGTGCCAAGCTGTTCAGCCTGATAGGCATAGGTGACTCGGTCACCTAAAAGGTCTTCTAGGACTTCTTTCTTATGACCGACAATAACAACTGTTTCATCAATTGTACTCTTTTCAATGTTTTCAATGATGTATTCAATCATGGGTTTCTTTAAAATTGGAAAAGCGCATTTTGGGAGTTCAGTACGCATGCGGGTTCCCTTGCCTGCAGCGAGGATTAAAGCGTATTTCTTCATAACGTTTCACCTTCCTTTTGGATAAATAATACCAATTGATTTGCTAATTCATTCATAAGAACTGGATCTTTGGAACTGATTGTAACTCTGACAAGCGGCTCAGTGCCGCTTGGTCTGACGAGTAGTAAAGAGTTAGGACCTAATTTTACTTTGGTTTCAGTAACTTTTGAGATGACTGAATCCTTCTTAAGGACTGCTTTGTTGATATTTTTGATATTGATTGTTTTAATTGGGTATAGTACTACTGATTTGATAAGTTCAGGTAGTTTTTTGTTCAATTCATATAGGATATGTAAGAGATAAATAGCTACAAGTAGTCCATCACCTGAATGGAGAAGATGGGATAAGATGATATGACCAGATGATTCTCCACCGATGGTATATCCTTTGGTAAGCATTTCATCAGCGACGTACTTATCACCGACATCTGTTAAAGAATATTTGATCTTTTGATCAGATAATGCTTTTAAAATGCCAGGATTGCTCATTTTGGTTAAAACGACTGTATCATGGTTGAGTTTGTTAGTCTTCTTTAAGTATGTTCCTATGATGTAGATAAGCATATCACCATCATAAGGTGTGCCTTGACTATCTACAACTAATATTCTATCACCATCACCATCAAAGCTGAATCCAATATCAAGCTTTTTAGATTTCACAAGATTGATGATTGCCTCAGGGTGGGTTGAACCGGAATCAACGTTGACGTTTCTTCCGTCAGGTTGACCATTGATTTGGATGGAAGCAGGATTAAGTTTATCTATAATTTCTCTGGAGATTTGATAGGTTGCGCCATTGGCGCTATCAAATCCAATCTTGAGTGAAGTCGGTTTTAAGTCAAATTGATTATAAATGTTC
This sequence comes from Acholeplasmataceae bacterium, assembly GCA_003518475.1. Taxonomy (GTDB): domain Bacteria; phylum Bacillota_I; class Bacilli_A; order Acholeplasmatales; family Acholeplasmataceae; genus Peloplasma. The sequence continues at coordinate 25,350 of DOYO01000023.1, read as the reverse complement.
AGGTATTCTTTCTTAACATCATCTGAAAGCGTAATTTTTCCAAATGTTTTAATCAATGGGTTGCCATGATCGATAAAATCTTCGATCATCAGTTCATCTTCATCAAGCATCTTAAATCCCTTATTAAAAATCTTGATACCATTGTCCATAAATGGATTATGAGATGCAGTAATCATGACACCGACCAAACTATTCTTTTTTGAGTAGTGAGCAATCATCGGTGTTGATACAACACCAGCAAATAAAACATCATATCCTGAGGATAGAATGCCATTTGCGATGCTATATGCTAACATCGGTGATGATTCTCTCGTATCCATGCCAATGACGACTGTAGAAGACTTTAAGACATTAGAAATGGCTTGGCCAACTCTAAAGGCGAGTTCTGCATTTAGTTTTTCAAAGGCAACTCCTCGGATTCCATCTGTACCAAAGTATTTTCCCATATTACTGTTCACCCTTCAAATAAAGATTATTCAACTGTAACACTTTTAGCTAGGTTTCTTGGTTTATCAATATCATAACTGCGTTCTAAAGCTGCATAATAAGCGATTAATTGAGTTGGAACAACCATGATGAGTGGTGTTAAAAGTGGATGGACGTTCGGGAGAACGATTTCATCATTCTTTTGTTGAACAGCTTCAGTGACAATCTTAAGCGTATTCGCTCCACGTGCTTGAACTTCTTTTAGGTTGCTTCTTGTGTTTCCACTGATATGTGGATCTGAGATTAAGGCGATGACTGGTGTTCCCTCTTCGATTAAAGCGATGGTGCCGTGCTTTAACTCTCCTGCAGCGAATCCTTCTGTCTGTATATAAGAGATTTCTTTAAGCTTTAATGATGCTTCAAGACCTACAAAGTAATCTAAACCTCTACCGATATAGAAACAATTACGATGCGTTAACTTTTCGCGAACAATATCAATAAGCTTTTGACTATCTAGAAATGTGTCGATAGCTGCGGCAGCAATCCCTAATTCGTATTTGATATTGACATTTTTTGATGAGAGCTCATAAGCGAGAATCGCTAAAACAGCAACCTGAGCCACATATGCCTTCGTGGAAGCTACTGCAATTTCAGGACCAGCAAAGAGTTGTAAAAAATAAGTCGCTTCTCTTGCAAGCGTTGAGGTAGGAACATTGGTGATTGTCAGCGTTTTATAGTTTTGTTCAGTGATTCCAACTAAGCATGCACGCAAATCAGCGGTTTCACCGCTTTGCGTGACGAGGATGAAGAAAGGTTTTTTTGAAAGAAGAGGTTTTTGATAAGCAAATTCTGAAGCGATATGAATTTCAACTGGTATTGAAGCCATCTTTTCAAATAACTGTTTACCAATAAGACCAGCATGCATGGATGTTCCTGCTGCTAGGATATAGACTCGATCAGAATCTTTAATCGATTGAATGATTTGTGGGTCAATCAAGGACTTATCTTTATCAAAGTAATTGGAAGCAATTCTGCGGAGAACTGCAGGTTGTTCATGAATTTCTTTAAGCATGTAGTGTGCAAATTCACCCTTCTCGGTGTCAGCATTATCTATTTCAATCTTTTTTAAATGCAGAGGTAACAATTCATGGTTAAGATTAAAAACACGCACATCATCGCGGGTTGCGATGACGAACGATTTATCATCCAAAGCATGATAATCATCGCTATAGCCCACTAGAGCCATAAGATCAGATGCTATTGTGATACCTTCAGGTCCTTTGCCTACAATAAGAGGACTTTTGTATTTGGCTGCGTAGATCTTTTCTGGATCCATGGAATCTAAAACAAGTAGCGCATATGAACCATGAAGAAGTTTTAGTGTTGTTATAATAGCATTTTCAACATTTAATGTTTGGGAAAATGTCTCGATGAGTTGAGCAATAACTTCTGTGTCTGTTTCACTGATGAAAGTTGAATGCGATAGATATTGATCTTTAAGTTGTTGATAGTTTTCAATGACTCCATTATGAACGATGATGAAACGACGTGATTGTGAATAATGAGGATGTGAATTTTCTTTATTCACTTTTCCGTGGGTCGCCCAGCGTGTATGCCCGATTCCAATATTGGAATAAGAACTGTTTTTTGTAGATTCTACCAGTTTTGCTACACGACCTTCATCTTTGTAAACGTCAAAAATTTGATATCTATTGTTAAAAAGACTCATACCTGCAGAATCATATCCTCGGTATTCGAGTCTTGTTAAACCGTTAAGAACTATTTTTTTAGCATCATTATTGCCGATGAATCCTACAATACCGCACATGAGATGTCCTCCTGAGTGTTTACAACATATTTTATCATAAATTAGCAACAAATGTACTTCTTACAATTGAAAAAGTAGATGATGAAGCTTGTTTTTATATTTTTATTTACAATTCACTTTTTTGAACGGAGAATATGATCTGTTTTTCGTTTTATGAAGGTAGAAAGTATGTTCATATGCAACCAGAACAAACTGTAACAATTCATGATTAGTATAAAAAGTTGCAGAGTATGCAGTCTAAATATTAGAAATAAATAGAATTAAAAATATGGTAATTAAGTCAAATATTGTGACTGTTTAGCCTTTTATCTCTATAAAAACGAGTAATAATATGAAAAAATTGCGTTGAAAATACATTATACATGAAAAATTTGACTTTTTTATATGCGCATTATGTGTAATATTTATAGTCAAACTTCTTAACAAAAAATATTTTGAAATTTATGAAATATTATTTTTCTCATATGTGTATAAAGTTAATCATAAATGCAAATATTCTTCAATATCAAACCATAAACATAACAAATAATCTCTGTTATTCCCTTCAGAAACCATCTTTTCCTTACCAGATTATGTGAATGTGAAAATAGAGCCAAATAGACGTAAAATGCAGTTGTTGATACAGTTTTGGGACATGCAATTCCATGGAGGTAAAACATGAGCTTAAGAGAATCACTAGAAAGTGGCTTTAAAGCAGTACAAGAAGAAACCAAGAAGCAATTTGAAAATGCAAAAGAAGCAATCGCAAATTTCAAACCACATCAACTGGAAAAGAAAGTTGCTGATGCTGAAAAGGATATCTGTAAATACAACGATTTGATTGATGATTTAGAGTTTAAAGGTAAAGAATATGAATTCAAAAAGAGTTATGCTATTGAAGAAAAGAAACTTGCTGAAGAAAGACTGAAAGTTTATAATAAAAGCGTTAAATAATAATCATTTGCGTGTCCCAATACTGATTACAATGAATAAAGTATTGATCATGAATCAACGCTTCAACTAAAATACGGTTTTTAGGCCTAGACAAAACTCTCCTGTCTAGGTTCTTTTATTAAAAAAAACAAAGACTCTCGTCCTTGTCGTTTTTGTTATTTTCCGTTAACTTTATAGGTTGTGATAATCTTTGAAACCATCTTCTTAACTTCATAATTGGATAGATCTTCAAATGAAAGCCTGATGTGTTCCAAATCCAATAAGGATTCTTCAACATGTTTCTGCTTTTCAATATAAATTTTATCATTACTGGTCTTATCATGTGTTTCATTCAAATGATCAATCATCAATTCTTCATAAAGCTTTTCACCAGGACGAAGACCTACATACTCGATCTTGATATCGACATTAGGCTTAAATCCGGCCAAACTGATCATCTTTTCAGCTAAATCCTTAATCTTGACTGGTTCGCCCATATCGAGAATAAAGACTTCTCCGCCGTTTGCGTAAACGGCGCACTGAAGGATTAATCCAACAGCTTCAGGAATGGTCATGAAGTATCTGGTGATTTCAGGATCGGTCACTGTAACAGGACCGCCATCTTCGATTTGTTTCTTAAATAGCGGAATGACACTGCCGTTGCTGCCTAAGACGTTACCGAATCTGACAGCTGAGAATTTTGTTGATGTGTTGTGGTTGTTTTGTTCTTCAACGATGAGTTCAGCGAATCTTTTTGTCGCACCCATGATATTGGTGCTTCTGACAGCTTTATCGCTGCTGACCAAAACAAACTTCTTAACGTTGTATTTCGTTGCCAATTTCGCGGTATTATGCGTACCAAGCACATTTGTTCTGACTGCTTCAACTGCGCTGTCTTCCATCAAAGGGACATGCTTGTAAGCTGCTGCATGGAACACTAAGGTTGGTCTATACGTGTTGAACACTTCTTCAAGTCTCTTCTCATTATAGACGCTGCCAATCAATACTTTTAAATTGAGTGGCTTATTCAGCTTCTTAAATTTTCTTTCTATTTCCATCTGGATATCATATGCGTTATTCTCATAGATATCAAAGATGATAAGCTGTTTAGGATTGAATTCGATGATTTGTCTGCAGAGTTCACTGCCGATGGATCCACCGCCTCCGGTCACCAAGACAATTTCATCTTCAATAAATTCTTGAATACCTGTGCTATCGAGTTTGATTTCATCTCTATTTAATAAATCTTCGATTCTGACATCGATGATTTTTGGTCTGTCTTTATTATCCATGTCGGTGAAGGATAATAGTTTCTTCATCTTAACGTTCTTGGCTGCAACCAATTCAATCAGGTGCTTCAACTTCTTAATTGGATAATCAGAGATGGCGATGATGACTTCTTCAATTTGATATTGATCGATAAATAATTGGATATCTTCAATCGGACCAATGATTTGAATGCCGGTCAGTCTATTTCCGATCTTTTTTGGATCATCGTCCAAAAAAGCGATGGGCATATTGTTTAATTCTTTATTTCTATAAACTTCCTTAACGACCATCTCACCGGCAGATCCTGCGCCAACAATAAGCGTTCTCTTGCCTAAAGCTCTATTCCAATCCAAATTGGTTTTAAAGTAAGCAACGATGCGGTTTGCGATTCTTGGAAGAGTGACCAATGCCACTTCTGCAATCGTGATAAAGAAATATGCCGACTTATACATGAACTGGACATTGGTGATGGCTATGAAGACGACAATCACGACGTTCGATAGAACGGAAACGATTGAAATCTTTATGACATCCTCTAATCCGACATGATTAATCAGCATTTTGTATAAGCCTGAAAAATAGAAAATAATTAACTTGAAAACGATAACTAATGGGAGTGCGTAGATAATTGAGTTTTGATCATAGGGAACTTCAATGACCATGAACATGAAGATGGCCATAAAATAGGTGACTGTGATTGCTATAGCATCAAAAAACATATATTTTGAGATTTGAATTAACCTTTCAATATTTGTTTTTTTCATCTTTTCCCTCGTATTGCATATTTTAGTATAATTCTCAATAATAGAATATCATATTCTTACAATTTTATGTCATTAACGCCTGAAAAAATGAGTTATGAAAGCGTTCTTTGTCGATTTCTTTGATTTTCAAAATATTTTAAACAGTTAATGCGTCTTTTATCGCTAAAAGTATGACTTTGCTGGAGTAGGTTGCTCCTTGAATGATATCGACATCTATGGATTGTTCCAACAAAACGTCATCAATAATGACTTCTGCGGGTTGACCTTGACCTGTATCATGCTTAGTGATTTCAATATCGGTAATGATATGATTTACAACAGTCACTTTCACTTCTACCGATATAGGAAATACAGAGTAAGAACCTTCATATACACCATCATCGATTTGTGTTAAATCAATATCTTCGATTTCAATAGCTGATAGCTCCGATAAAGATGTTTCAATCTTTTGAAAAAAATAGAACATGCCAAATCCCACAACAACTAAAAAAACTAGGATGATCACGAGGATCTTCGTTGCTTTTTTCATATAGAATAGGTTTTAACTAGTTCTTCAATCACTTGTTCTCTCTTCTTGGAAGTCCAATTGACTGATGTCACTTTTCCAACAATTCCCTTTTTGGCTTCAACAATCGCTTTCATTTGTTTAAGTGCTCTATTTCCCCCCATCCAAGCGAATGGGAAATGATGCGTGATAAACAAATCAACTGTCTTACCCTCTAAATCTTTAAGCTGCTTCAAATAAGCTTCCATAATCTTCGATACGGAAAACCCGTGAACGGGTGATGCGAAGACGAGATGATCAAATGTTGAAACATCAGGTTTCGTTACAAGTTCCGGAATCAGAATATTGGGATCATCACTCACTGCTCTAATCTCGAATATTTGGCAATACATCGCTTGAGCGAGCCGTTCTGCAACTGCTCTTGTGTTTCCTGTCTTTGAATAAATGACTATCCCATTTTTCATAAAAATAACCCATACTCACTTTCGCCTTGGCTCATGTGTATCAAAGATACATGTTTTTATGCCAATATGATACCACAAAGGAAAGTTTTTGTATAGGTTATTTATAGTATTATTTGATAAGTGTCTAGAATAATAGATTCCAGTTCTTATTCTTCGTTATGGAATATTTCACAAAGTCTGAAGTTTAAACGGTAACCGATTCCCCAAATGGTTTCAATAATATCAATTTGGCCACCACAGTTTATTTTCTTTCTGAGTCTCGTGATGTGAATACCAAGCGCATTGTCAGTAGCTGATGTGTCATCATCCCAGACATAGCGGATGATATCATCTTTCGTGACTGTATGATCTCTATGTTCAAGAAGAATTTTAAGTATCTTATGTTCGACATTCGTCAAGTTTGTGAATTTGTCGTTTTCAACAATTAAATAATTATCCAGATCGACTAAAATCGGACCGATTTGAATGATATTGCTTTTTGTCTTTTTAAGTGAACTCAAGAATCTTAAGACAGCCTTGACCCGTGCAGCGACGACCATGCTGTTGAATGGAATATCGATGTGTCCTTCTGCACCGAATTCCATCAGTTTCGCTTTTTCATCATCAGTTTGGTTCTTTGAGAATACATAGAGCGGGCATAAGCATCTTGACTTGATTGTTTTGATGATGCGTTCGTTTGCCGGCTCTGAATATCCCAAATGGACGAGGATAAAATCATAATGATGGATATCGTTGGAGTTATGTTCAATAAAGTTTAAATTCTTGACATAGACATTAAAGAATTCTTTTTTGAAAATGTCGACCATTTCACTAAATAGATTAGATTCTTCTGTAATTAGTAAGATATCAAACATAGGTTGCCCTCCCGACATAGGTTCTGTCCTGTATAAATCATTATATCGATTAATCATTTCTAAACTGTTTCACAAACATGACAATGCGTGCACATTCAGTTAAATTTACACATATTTAGGATAAAACTGTGAAATCAATCGTAAATATGTTAAATATTTAACTAAATTAAATATATATTTGGATGAAGTGACGATATCATTTCATAAAACAGCATAAACACACATTACATGAAATGAAATTCAAAGAATTTTGAAAGAATTGAAAGTTTTAAAAAAACAATGCATGCTTGTTTTTTTAATCATAGATAAGAAACAATGAGTTCCATGTTTCCTTCGAGTTGGATGTGCTTGGTATCGCTTAGGATGATCAGGTGTTCACCCTTCTTGAGCTTAGTTCCATTGATGAATCCCTTTCCAGAGATAACGCTCATCATTTTAAAGCTTTTGTTTTCTAAGTCTAAGACATCCCTGATTTCCCATTTCTCCACAGTGAATGCTTTTTTATCTAGGAATTGAGTAATCCTGCTGGCATCTAGCAGAAAAGTCTTATGGGCTATTTTTTCATCGAAGGAAGGAACAGAAACAGTACTCATAAACTCCGCTTCCTGCTCACTTGCTGTAAACGTCTTTCCTGATGAAAGTCTAAGTTCCATCATCAGCACTCCCTTAAGAAGCGCATATGCAACCCCCGCGGGAACATAAATGAAATCTCCCTTTGATACGGGTCTTTCAATCATCAGTTCATTAAGATTATGTTTAAGTTCTTCTTTTGACAGTGCTCCATGTCCAAAAAGGATCTTCGCATCCTTTTTAGCATCTAAAACGTAATAAGCCTTGGCAACCTCTGAATGAACTTCAACTCCTATATCTTCATTCACGTCAAGAAGACGCACCAAATAAGGAAACTTATCGCTTTTTAGATTGTTAAACAGATGTCTGTTTCTCCTATAGACGGATCCTAAATTTAAATTTTTAAACTTTCCGTTTTTGATCTTTAAATCAGCATCGGATATACCAGAAATTACATAGGCTTCACCTGTGCGATGATTAAGGATTTCATATTCAAATGTTTTAATAAAAGCATCCCCGCCCCATGATTGCTCTTTGAAGATGGACTCAAGAAACATTAAATCACTCATAGGTCACGCTCCTTATTAATATTTTACCATTTAAATGAAATCAGCCAAGTTATCCTATCCATTTTATTCCCAACTTAAGATAGACGTAAGGAATATTTGACTCAATTATTTCATTTGGATGAATATTATGTAGATTACTGAATTTCAATTGATTTTAGTCCAATAAATTTTCTATAGAAATGCGTGAAATTTGTATCTCATTTCCTATCATCAGTGGTAGAATAGGGACATAAATAAGCGAATAGCTACAAGTAAATAGGCATCAAATGTCTTTTCTGCGCTTTATATTGAAAGGGGAAAAATATGAAGAAGTATCTCGTTTTGAGCTTTCTGTTTTTTTTAGTTATATTGAGTGCCTGCGGCAAGGATGCGTTTAGAATTTCATTCGAAACCAATGGAGGGACAGCAATTCCTGATATCACCTCCTTTGAGGATTTCGAAGAGGGATTACCCATCACGACACGTGAAGGATATTCCTTTGAAGGATGGTTCACAGACGAAGAACTTACCGAACCCTTCAGTGAAAAATCAGTTCCTACTGATCTGGAAATCACGTTATACGCAAAATGGGAAACTTTGGTGGAAGTGACGGTAACCTACGTCACCAATTCTTCTTCTTCGACTTCAAGCGAGAACGTTTACTCAGGGGAAACCGTAACACGCCCCGCCGATCCAGTCAAGGAAGGTTATACATTTGATGACTGGTTTATCGGGTTATCTTCAACACCTTATGACTTTTCAACTCCAGTAACAACCAACATCACTTTGGAAGCTAGATACATACCAGCATTGGTCGCTTATGAAGTTGAAATATACCATGAATCTCTATCTCATCAATATGCTTTATATGTGACGTTGACACCTCCTGAAGCCTATACAGAATCCACAGTCAATTACAACACAACTGTTCCAGGCTTCACCTTGAATACAAGTCACCCCGATTCAGATCTCTCAGGCACAGTATTGGCAGATGGTTCCTTGACACTCAAAGCATACTACTCCAGAAACACATATACCATCTATTTCGAAAGCAATGCAGACCTATCCATTACTTCCATGACCGGTTTATATGAATCCCCAATCACTGCTCCGTCTATTCCTCTTAGAAGCGGTTATTCCTTCATCGGGTGGTACACAGATGTTGCATTAACGATTCCTTATGTCTTTTCAACCATGCCAGCTAACGATATGACTTTATATGCGAAATGGCTCGGTAACGATACCAATCTTTATTTCAATTCAAATGGCGGAACTGATGTAGCCATGCTGACAGCTCCTTTAGGATCATCAATCACACCTCCAGCAAACCCAACCAAGGATGGTTATACCTTTGCAGGCTGGTTTGAAGATCCTTTGCTGAATACTTTATTTACATCCTGGGTGATGCCTTCAGGCGGTCAGACATTATACGCGAAGTGGACACCAAGACTTTATACGGTAACTTATGAAACGTTTGGAGGAACTGTAGTTCCATCCATGAGCGTTTTATATATGGATCCCTTTGATCTACCTCTTACACCAGTCAAGACTGATTTTGTCTTTAATGGATGGTATACCGACGCATCTTTAATAAATCCTTACGTTCCAGGATTCATGCCAGCTTTAGATTTTACGCTCTATGCGAAATGGATTTCAGCAGAGGATGCTTTACTCATCAATAACCTGATCCATAACGAGATGGGTCAAGAAGTGACTGTCAAGGGCATGGTTTACTTGACCTTGATCTCAGGGTATACCGGCTACTACATTTATGATGAATCAGGATACCTATTCATCCTTAGCGATCAAAGTTTAATCTCTATAGGTTCTTTAGTTGAACTGGATGGAACATTATCTTTAGCAAATGGCGTGCCAACGCTAACCGCAATAACCAAAACTACTGTTCTTTCTACATCCAATCCAGTTTCCTACTCTCTTAATTCATCGATTGAGGAAATCAACTTGATGGCCCCATCCATAGATTCCTATAACAAGACATATACTGTGGAAGGTATCCTAGATGAAAGAGATGGCTACTTCTATTTAATTGATATGATGACAGGTGAACAACTCCAGTTATCAGAACGCTTCTATAATCCAGGTGAATTAAATAGCCTAGTCAATCATAAACTCCAAGTCGCAGTCATCTTATCCAGATATACCAATCAATGGTTAGGTGGTTTAGCCTTCTATCAGGATCTCAATTATACAGACGAACTTAAAGCAAATGATATTGAAGCATGGCTACGCTCAATGATTGATCCGATCTATTACTCCTATCAGATGTTCACCCTTCCAGTAACAGATCCTTTCCATGGTTCAACCATCACCTTCCAATCCACGGGTGAGCATGCGTTAAGCTATGATTCCCTAAATCAACAATTTTTAGCAACGACATCTTCAAAAGTCGTACAATTTACTGCAGATATCTTATTAGGAACAACCCATTACCCGTTTGACTTTGAAGTCATCTTGGAAGATATCGTGATTACCTCCATAGAAGACTTTTATAGCTATGATGAAGGTGTTTATACCCTTGAAGCATTAGTCGTTTATAAGGACACCCATCTTGATTTCACCATCATCAAGGATGATACTGCATCCATCTATCTATTTGGCTGGTTCGAAGTCCATGTAGGAGATCTGATTCAAATCAGAGCTTCCAAATCCTTAATGGATGAAAAGATGGAAATGATTTATTTTGATGATATTGAATCCATCATCATCCTTTCTTCCTTAAATCCATTGAATCACACAGCTTTAGTCTTAACTGAAGCTGAAGTTGCCGCTTTGAATCCAAATGAACCGGATACTTACGCAAGATATGTTGAAATCAGGGGCTACCTCTCCATGGTTGGAGGAGATAGTGAAAACTTTGTTTTATCGACAGATCTATTCACGCTTCCCATCCTATCCTTAAGCTCTGGAACTGATTATAAGCTTCTTCCTTACACAGGATATGAAGTGATCATGAGAGGCTATCTGATTGAAAACTTTGATGGAGCGTTCTCATTATGCTATACCGGCATTCCTTTTGAACTATCAGTTCCCAATTATATGGATCAAGAACGTATTGATGCTATTTTAAATGTGTTCGCTGATAAGTATGCATCAGTAACCTTCCACAGCTTTGATACCTTCTTCATGAATCCATACGATGCCATCCTTGGCGGAACCATCACTTATGAATTCTTAAATGAATCTGCATCGATTTATGATGAAGATTCTCAGACATTTAAGTTTGTTGATGAAGAAACACCATTCTCCTTAGAACTGACCATCACTTCAGGTGCACTTTCTTCTGTTTATACCTATCAAACAACTATTCTTCCTCCAGATTATGTAAGCGTCGCTGAAATGAAGACACTCGAAGATGATACGTTAGTCTTCATCAAGGGCTTAGTCATTTATAGAGACCGAGACTTCGCTTATGTACAAGACGCTACCGGCATCATCAAGGTCGAACAATATGACATGAGCTTCTATAAAGGCGATGAAGTCGTCCTTTATGGAGAAAAACAATCAGATTATTACGGCGTTGGACAAGTGACTCTTTATGAAACAGATCGCAATGTTCCAATGCTCGTGATGATTTTATCCAGAGACAACCCAGTTGTGATCGAATCTGAAAACCTAATCATCTATGAACTCAATCAAATGGATCCTGAAGATCCAAACAGCTACAGCAGATACGTTTCTATTTCCGGATATCTGACCTATGGCGGACTTGAAAACTATATGACGCTATCACAAGGCGATGATGAAGTCAGAATCGTTCCTACCGATGAGTATACTTATTACAAACTCGCACAAAAGCTTGACTCTTTCGTTACGCTTTATGGATATGTCGATGGCTATCACTACACAGAAACTTGGGAAATACTTTATACAGGCATGGCAAATGAAGTTGAACCAAAGAGCTATTCCGATTTAGAAAAACTAGCTTTAGTCAAGCTTTATGTTGAAAATCAATTTGATGGATCCTTTGAGGAATCCCAGACAGTCATGATTTATACAACCCATCCAACACTTGGCGGAACCATCAGCATGTCAGTCGTTCCAGCCGATGAAGCAATTTTCAATCCAATCACAGGAGTTATTGGATTGGTGGATGTGACGACACATGTGAATGTGACTACCACTGTTCAAATCTCTACAGAGGTTCATGAAACGTTCGTCATCGACATGGTAATCGTTCCTGCTGAAGATGAGATCATCTTAACACCGATATCGATTGCTGACTTCAAGCTTTCGAATGGCGAACCTAGTGCCATCCAAGCAAAAGTCATCGCCATTTTGCCTTATCAAGACTACTTTGGACTCATTTTAGAGGATTCGACTGGACTCATCTTCATGCCGACAGCGTACTACTTCTATGAATACAGCTTGGTCGGACAAACAATTCAAGTTGAAGGAACTTATAACAATAACAACGGACGTGCTGAAATCATCACAGATGATTACACAGTCACCAATTATGGATCTGCAGCCAAGACATTCGTTCCAACGACTGTCGGTCAGTTAAATGATATAGATCCATTAACAACCAACATGTACGGCGCTCCAGTGCAGGTGACCGGAACGATCATGAGTTATGACTATGATACTTATATCCTTTTAAACGGTCAAGACATGATCTTGGTCTCTGCGATTTATTATGGAGCAGATTTACTGGCACGCCACGTCGGCTATGAAGTTACGATCAATGCATTTTATGTTGGCTATGCATCCAGTGACTCCCTGATGGAAATCACCTTAACCACGTATAATTACGGCATGGGAACCAATTTAACCCTAGGCACCTATACAGATGAAGATAAAGTGAACCGGATTGCTGATCAGCTTATTGATCAACTCTATGAAGGATCTTATAATCCAGGTGATTATGCATACTTTACGACTTATCATTATCTATTTACTTCCGCAGTCATTACTTATGAAGTGACTGAAGGCATGGATTATGCTTATATCAGTGGAAGCTCGATGTCATTCAGTTTAGCTCCGACAGACCAGGTGATCACTGTTCAAATGACAGTCACCTTAAATGCAGCAACAACCACCAGAAGCTTTGAAGTATTCCTTAACGGATACGCAACAGGCACACTGGATGACATATTCCTATTAACTCCAGAAATGGATGAAATCGCACTTTCTGCAGTTGTTCTGTATGCTTCTAGACATTATGGATATTATTTAGTGAATGATGAAATTTACTATCTGGAAAAATACACGTATGATTACTATGATCCATATACCGAAGTCTTAATTACCGGATTGAAGCGCACCATCGATGGATCATCCAATTATACCTATGAAATCGAAATCATTCCAACTTCAGAACCTGATCCGATTGTTTTAACCTCAAGACCGATGACGATTGCTCAAGTCTATGAAACAGATTTGTCAACAGATGATATCAGAAGAGATTATATTGAGCTTTATGGCAAATTCGGTTATGATATTTATCTGGATATGTTCTTCATTGAAGACATGGATGAAAGAATTTATATCAGGGATCACGCAAGCCGCAGAACCGAAGAATATTATGCGTTCTGGGTGAGCGATGAAGGAATTTTGAGATCTGAGATTATGGCCTACGTCGATGCATATGTTTATATAGATGTTTGCTATCCAAACCTATTTGTTAGAAATGACATGATCATGGTTGAATTCATCGGAGATGAGTCCAACATCAGACTCCCGGAAATGACACCTCAGGAACTTCTTCAACTTACGAAACAACGTGCGATTGCCAAGCTTTTAGATGTTACTGCAACCGGTGGCGACTATTTGAGATATATAGTTCCTGACAATGATCCGTTATTTAGTGTTTACTTCAGTTACGAGCTTGTGACTCCATTAAATTCCGATCTCATCAATATGGATGATTATGGCATGCAAGTCATGCCGGTATCTACAGAGACTAATGTAGAAGTCAGACTGAATCTAGAATATTATGATTCTTCAACGATGACGACTTATACAGACAGCTATATCTTTGAAGTGACAATCCTACCGATGGAAATGGAAACCATAAGGGAAGTCTTATGGGGAACGCTTTATGAATATCATTTGACAACCGGTGTCGTACAGTACATCCATGATGATTACTTCATGATTGTGAAAGATTCAACAGGATCNNAAGTTTGCAGGTGACAAATACACATATGAAAATGAACACTTCATACCGATTATGGGTGATGTATTCTATATGGAACTCGTGAGCAGCAATCATACAGTTGATAGAACGCCGATTACAATGACCGTAGAAGACATCTTAAATATCGATCATTTGAATCCTGATTCTTTCAACAAGTACATCAGCTTTACTGGAACAGTGATATTCACTGGCAACACTTGGTATCCATCTTATGATTTACGCGAAGACGGTTATACAATCAGTGAATATGATTTGCAGATGTGGGCGGATACTTATCAGCCGTATTTGGACATGATGGCTCCTTTAGTCGGCGATAAGATGACTGCTGAAGGATATCTGATCGGTTTCGAATATATTTACTGTGAATTCGATTGGATCTTGATGTATACGGAACATGTGATTATCATTGATTAACTAAAAGATTAAAGTTAAAGTGAAAAAACTGCATCTCATGGAGGTGCAGTTTTTCTTTTCTGGTTGGATTTTATTTGATGATAGCATTCTTGATAGCTTCCGCAGCCTTCATCCAATCTGGATCGATCGTCATAAAGTGACATAAATCATCGATCAAAACTGGTTCGACATGAAATGCTTTCGCGGTTTTATAGGTCTGTTCCAGGGTGACGATGTGATCGTTTCTGGATCCGAT
>DOYO01000023.1:0-10355 GCA_003518475.1 Acholeplasmataceae bacterium | reverse complement strand
ATCCTTTTTCACCCTTTGTGATTCCTTGGTGAGCTTGGATTTGATGATTTTTAGTTCTTCTTCTTTGAATCTGTTGGAGAATACGGTCTGGTTCAAGAGCCCGTCAATCGTGATCTTTTGATNNTCGTTGAAGAACAATCCTAAGGGAGAATTCTTATCGATTCCTCCAGCTTCAGCGGATGCCAGCAAGATCACCTGGTGAATCTCATCAACATATTGATTGATATACCTTTGGATGATCGCTCCACCCATGGAGTGACCGATCAAAATTGGTTTTTCTTTGAATGTTTGAACAATACTTCTCACGTCAAGGACATAATCATCCATGCTGTAGGTATCGATATCATCCTTACCCTCGCTATTTCCATGTCCCCTCAAGCTTAATGCGTAGGAGTCATATCCTTCCAGGGCGAAATAATTCAAGAAATGCTCGAAATACCAAGCACCTCCTGCTGCCCCGTGGATAAAAAGGAGTGGATGAACACTGACTTTCTTCTTCGCCAATCTTTTTTGGACTTCTAGCTTCATGATAACTCCTTATAATGTTATTTCGTAGACCTGCATTCTGGGCTTTCCAATCACGTAAAAGATATGATCCTTCGGTACTTCATAGTTTTCGATGATTAACTTCCCATTGGCTCTATGAATGATATGCTGGCTTTTCACGTTATCCTGGGTTGTCGTGATTAAAAAATGACTGAAACCATGCTCTCTGGCAAGCGATTTAACCATTTCTAGGGCATAATAGCTGTAATGATGCCCTTGATACATCTCAAGGACTTCATAGCCCACCTGGCCGTTCACCAAGGATGTTTCGTTGAAGCCGAGTCGTAAAGATATCTTTCCGACAGGCTTGCTGCCGACCATGATTTCAAACCAGTAATAAGGAATTGCGTCATCTAGATCATGGTCGTAAAAATCAATCAACCTTAAGTCGACAAACGGACCTTTGATGTATTCTTTGTCTAGTAGTCTTTCTGTGAGCATGCAATGATATTTTGTAGGCGTATACATGATCATCACCTTCTTAATTATGTTTATGTTTTAAATAGGCTTCAAATTCCTCTGCGGATGAAAAGGACAAGATAGGGATCTTCTTTTTCTTAAGGATGCCAACGAGGAAGTCCTCGTGTGCTTTGATCTCCATATCTGTTGATGCGCTGCCGATTGTCGGGAACTTAGATGCGCTTGATCCGAAGAAACTTTTTATTTCCTTTGTGATGGCGTGAATGAACATATGCCGTTTCACCTGATCGGTTTCCCCGTAAATCTTATTGTATCTGGATTTAAACTCTTCATAGAATCCAGCGAGATCGGGTTGTTCCTCTTCGTTTTTCTGACATACATATTCTTCCGTCACGGAAAGCAACGTCTTTAACTTTTCCTCACTTGGATTAATGATATAATCTTTCATCATGAAAATAAAGGATTCAGGCTTGTTGATCATCTGATTCATTTCATTTTCAATGTTGTCTAACCCTTTTTTCAAATAGGTCTTGTTAAAATGAGCGATTGAATTGGAAAGATGATAGATGACATCCATATCTTCTGCAGGATAGTTGTACATCTTGAGCTTCGCATGTTCCAATTCTTTAACGATCAATTGATCAAAGCCTTGAAATGACTTCAGCTTGTTCTTCAAATCCTCGAATTTGTTATAGGATTCCAAATCCTTCGCGTAAATGATCTTTCCATGCTCGAGTAAATCCTGGAGAGGAACTTTATACTCTGAAATGGCAATCAATCTCTTCCAGCCGATCGGCCAGAAATCATATCCGACATCGTCAACGATGAAGGATATCATCGGTTTATAGTTCGGTTCGACGGTTGGAACATAATAGAAATCAACGTCTGACTTTTCCCTCATCTTTCCGGTGACATAGGATCCGTAAAGCACAACTAAATCCACATCCTCGGCATACTTGTTCTGCACTTCATTTAAAATAATTCTTACAATTTCACTGGCGTACGTGTTCATAGTTGATTCCCCCCAATAGGACCCTTTCGTTTAGGTTAGATTTTTCGTTATTTAACTTGATTAGATAATAGATCATGATGCCAGATGTCAAGATGACTAAGCCAATTGTTAAAAGTCCTGATCTAGAAGCAACATTGGATTCACTCGTATAGAATCTCAGGGTAACAAGGATTGCTGCTTTCCCTAAGAATGTAGCAAGCACATGTGCTAAAAATATGGATTTCAACGGAAGTTTTTCTAGTCTCATGACGAAATAAATGAAGAGTCCGGCTATAAATCCCAATGCAAACGCGGTAAGCGTCAATGCGTTTAGGTTAAGAAGGAGCTGCTGATATCTTAGAATACCCATATACATCGCGATTTCAGCTCCAAAGACCGTCACGAAGCTTTGGGACATGATATATAAAGGATATAGGATCACCAGTATTTTCATGACCAATCCAATCTTTTCATTGGTGATTTTTGGCTTCAATGCTTTATAGAGCAGATACGCGATGACACTCATCAACACCCAATAGCTGATTTCAAAGTATTGAGTCCAGAAATAGATGTTCATCAAATCATAGAGTCTGTTATATTGAATGTTCAAATAGTCTTGAAGCCTTAAGACTAAATGCGCAGAAATGCTGAACATGATCTTATATACAGCTGCAACTCCAAAGAGCATAATGATATTTTTAGAAATCATATGTTGAGCCTTCTCTTCATCTGTACGTTGTTGATCATCATATGATATTTTCGCATAGATGGAGCTTACCATATAATGGATTGAAAAGATCAATCCGATGATCACGATGCAAATCATCGTTCTGTTGACGCCCTGTCTGGTATAGTCAAGCAATGCTCCGGAAAAAACGACGATCATGATATAGACGAATACCATTCCAAAGATATATCCGATCCGCCTAAAGACTTTATGCATATAGCCCCTTTTATCCAAAGCAATCAAGCCTTGATTAAAATTCAGTCCATTTCTTTTTAGAGAAACGTAATAGATGAGCGTCCCCAATGAAATCATTCCTGATGACATGTAAGGATATGGTGTGTGTCCCATTTGGGTAAACACATTCTCATAATAGAAATGTAATCCAATCCCGATGATGGTCACAAGCAGTAGCCCAACTAGATGGACGTTATACTTGGCTCTGCCCATTTCTTCCTGATGGCCAGGACCATCCATGGATCTGATGAGTCCGATCATCAGGATCACAATCGATAATGTAATCATGAAAATCTCTGGTATCATGCGTTCAATTGAGTTTTCATCCAAAACATATTGCTTGTAGACAAATGAAATTAAAGCTACAGACAAGATGTACATCAACACTGTGCGATACACTTTAGACAACTTTCCAAAATCCTTCTTACTTTCCATTTTTTGAATCCTCCCAGAATAAGTCATTCAGAGTGCGATCCAGTGCTTTACAGATGGCTCTGCATATCATTAAAGAAGGGTTATACTGATTTTGCTCAATCAAAAGAATCGTTTGTCTGCTGACACCGATTTGTTGAGCAAGATCCGCTTGTGATAACCCCTTTTCAACCCTTGCAGATTTCATCTTATAATTCATTGATGCACCTCTTATGACTGAATTATACAATATATATTACATTATGTCAAATATAAATTACATTTTAGCAAAAGAAAAATCAGCGATTGAAGTAATCACTGAATTCAATGTATAGATTTATGTCTTAAATAAGTTACAAGATGAAAAGAATGGATATTGCGATGAACAATTGGGCAAGATAATAAGTTGATAGATTTAAGATGACCATGATTCTCTTCTCATTACCTGCATAATAGATTGGAGCGAGTATCAAATCTGAGACTGCAAAGAGGATCGCACCTGCAAGAAATATGAGTGAAAATAAAGAAAACTGGGTTTCAATCGCGTATCCTAAGGCTTGACCGACCATCAAGAAGATCAATGCAGAATAGACGAATGTCGGAATAACGGCTTTTCCCATGTGGTAGCCTAATTTTTTACTTATCAAGTAGATGATCAATGTCATGATGACTGCTAAAATGATGGAAAGATAACTTAATGGTCCCAACAACATGAGGGCAGAGAAATAAAAGAGATGCCCGATAGAAAAGCAGACGATGCCGCTGATGATGATGGTTTCATTCTTCTTTGGATCTTGAAGAGGTCGGAGTGCGAGATATAAGTCGCCTAAAAGACCTGAGATCAATCCTAAAAGAATTAACAATGTGACTGGAACTCTGAGATTCTGGTAATTAATCAAGCCGTCATGTAATAAACTCAACTTCAAGCCTATAATGACAGAAAATACCAGAATGAAAGAAAAACTTGCCAATCCTTTAAAGAAAAACGCGAAAAGCGGTTTACCCTTGACTTCAACCGTAATATATAAAGCAATCAAAAAGACAGAAAGGATGGAAATCATGATCAACAAAGACATGTTTTCTGCCATACCTTCGCTCCCCATTTCTATGTTAACCCTTTAGCAGGTTTTTAATATTGTTAAGCAGCACTTGATATAACTCGTCATTCATGACAGTTGTATCAAATAAGATGAAGCTTCCTCCATAAACCGCTTGATCAAATGATTCCATCGAAGCCTTGAAGTCTTCGAAGCTGATGAGTCCTGTTGAAGTGTGAACAGGATGTCTCTCTGGCTGTCTTTTGATATAGCGCTCATAAAGAACTTCTGCTTCCCCTGTCAAAAAGACAGTCGATGACCTAATCTTATGTTCTTCAATCACTTGATTCAATTGATTCATCTCGCTGACTTTGAAATTGCTCTCTAAAATGACCAAATCATCGATCTTAAGGATATCAAGCATCACTTTAAGCATCATTTGAAAGGTAGCTTTGCTTAATTTTAAGTTCTCTTCACGATTGGTAAATCCAATCGTGTCACCCAAGACCTCTTTCATGTCATCCTTATTCAAGCAGATCGCATTCAAATCAACAGATAGTTTCTTTGATAAGGTTGATTTGAGTGCTGCGAGATGTCCTGATACCAGTAAAACTTGTTTCATATGGACCTCTATTTCAGGTTGACCCAATATCTATGGATCCAACCATCGTTTTTATAGACTTTATTCTCAAATTTCCCACCGTTTCCTTGAATAACACGTGCGGATGGGATATTTTGTTCATCACAGGTAATCAATACCTTATCTAAACCAAATTTTTTAGCGATTTCCAAACCTTCCTTTAAAATCATATTGCCAAAACCTTTTCCGCGCTCAGAAGGACGGATGCCATAACCGACATGGCCTCCGAATTGCATCAAGTAATCATTTAATGTATGTCTAAAATTAAGTGCGCCATAAATATGATTCTTCTTATCCACTAAAATATAGGTATTGTCTGGTACAAGCTTATCCATATCGATCAAGCCTTTTTCACGAAGAGGCAGTTCGGAAATGAATTGTTCATAACTTCTTCCCTTCAGTTGAACTGCAGCGGGGATGATTAACTTTTCATCTCCCCATTCACTGATGAATGCAAGAAACTCTTGTTTGTCAGAAAGAACGGGTTGTCTTAACTTATATTTCATATGAACCTCCATAATGACCTATTGTTTCTTATAGTATACAATATAAATTCATGGATTCGAAGGTGGAAAAAGAAAAAAACCGACAAAAGTCAGCTTTTCACGTTCATCAGTTCTATCAAGTGATTGTACTGCCAATCTGTTTCAGGAGATTGATCTCCGCCATTGGCATACATGCTGGCAAGTATAGCGTACATCATCACGCCATTGGCATGTGTTTTAACATGTGCAACCGCACATGCGTGACCGCATGCTCTGGCAGCGGCGATAGCTCCTGGATCTGTTTCATTTTTGGCTGCATGGTGAGAGTCAAGCGCATAAGTTCTCGCATCCGCCATGGAAATCTTGCCATCCATCCATAGCTTGAGCGCGTGAAGCGCTTGTCTCGGTCTCTGGTCTTTACTATTCTTCTCTTCAAATAAATAAAGAACATGCATAGCTGCATCAAGTGCCCATCTTGCAGTTAAGTTTTGATCACAGTTTTTTAAAAGGTTTATGATTCTATCATCGCAAAGCGTTGTAACCTTATAAAGTTTACTTTTCATTTGATTTGCTGTTGTTCGTCTTGAGGAGCAAGATGATTCCAGAAGCAATCAATGGAACAATAATGATGAGGAAGGTAATCCAAGATTGGTCGATATTTTTGTAAAGTTCAAAGAACAAAAAGAGCATAATAGCTGCAACTAATGAAATAAGTCCCAAGATCCGTTCTCCATTCCAAAAAAACACGACGAACAAGATGATGACAATTGCGGGTAGAGCATGGATGAAGAATGCTCCAAGCATTTCAAAAAAGTTTCCACCCGATTCAAAGACATCGAAAGATAGAAGTAACATGATAGCGCCGACAATCAAAATGAGAATCTTTGCGATAAGTTTTAAGATAGTCATATAAGAATTCCTTTCGAGGTAAAGAGTTGGAATGCCTAAATGATGATGCTACAGCCTCATCTTATATCAATATAATAAAGAATTCAAGAGTTTACTATTCTTTTAGACTGTTGGTGTATTTGAAGAATGCGATGACTCTGATCAAAATAATCACTAGGATCACAAGATAACTTACAATCAAGAAAATAAGCAAGAAAAGCCATAATGTTTGATTTCTGATCACGGATGGATACGCAAAAATCATTCCGAACAAGAGGAGCAGGTTACCAAACATGATTGCGACAGCGATTGCTATTTTTCGAGCAAGTTGCTTCACTTGGTCATCTTGTGAAAAAGATATAAATTTTTGATCCTTGGCAATTTGTCTTTTCGTCATTTTCATATAGTTGTTCTCCATTCATCAATATGATTCATGTTCATAGTTTCTTCTTCTTTGGCTTGGGTAACGGAAGTTCTGCATAGGTTTTAACGATCAATTCAGTAATAACTTCCCTATTTTCTGGATTATCAATCAGAAAATACGGTTTCGCTCCAGGATATGGAGAAGCTAGTTCTGAATCGACAAGCAGTTCTTCACCCTTCTTTGTCTGCCTGATGAAAAGCTGGTCATCACATACCAATCCAACCATCTTATCCTGATAAAACAATCCGTATTCTCCAAACATCTTCTTTAAGTAAATCCCTTGGATGTGATTGAGCTGATCTTCAATGTATGTTGCGTATTCTTTAGAGGTTGACATCAGTTAATCTCCTTTGTTTTGTTATTTTCAATACGACAATAAGCTGTATGAAAAAATAAGATACACATAACCCATATAATAATAAAACGTACGCGCTTAGCGTCAAGAAATCCGGGTTCCATAAATCAAAGATCAGCATCATGAGGATGCCAACTACTGCCATCGATCCCGAAGTGATGAACCCATGCCAGGAATGACTCGCGTATTTCCATATAATCGATGAAGAAAGAACAGATAGAAAGATACTGATAGAAACAGTAAAGATGAGTGCGAATAGCATGATGTATTTCCTACCTTCCTTATCGTATTGATGCTTAATTTATACGTTAATAATGTAATAACCGGAAGCCTTAATCAAGCGATTCATCATCGCGTAACCTAAGCCGTGCGTTGAAATATGATGAATAAAGATGATATCTATTCCCCATTCATCCATATCCCTAAGTGCCGAAAATAGATTATTCGCCATCTCGTTTTGATCATTTAAAGATCCAAGAGATCTGACCTTGCAGGTAAAATCATGGATGTATTCAACCTCGCAGATGACTGCGATACTTTTGTCCGGATGTTTTATCTCTGCATCCTTGACATAAGCTGCCATATGCTCTATAGACCCATCGATGATCATCACTTCGCCTTTAGGTTTATAATGCGTATATTTCATGCCTGGAGATTTCACTTCACCAGAGGGTCCAGTACTCGATTGATCCGTAATGGAATAACCTAAAACAGATTCTATCATAGCTTGGGTCACGAAACCAGGTCTCAAAATGATAGGAACTATAGTTGTCGTATCAATCACGGTGGACTCAAGTCCAATCTCTGATTGCCCGCCATCAATCATGATGTCCACCTTGCCCATGAAATCCTCCATGACATGTTTGAATGCCGTCGATGAGGGTTTGCCTGACAAATTGGCTGAAGGAGCAGCTATGGGGAGATTTGAATCGATGATGATCTGTCTTGCTATATCGTTTCTTGGAAGCCTGATGGCGATGGTTTCTAAACCACCTGTAGTTTCTAAGGGAATGACATCGTTTTTCTTAAAAATCAAGGTCAAGGGTCCAGGCCAAAATGCATGCATCAGCTTGACTGCTGCATCACTTGCCGATTCAATATATTTGTATACATCTTCTTTATGCGCGATATGAACAATTAAAGGGTTATCGGAAGGTCTGCCCTTGGTCTGGTAGATGAGTTTGGAAGCGATTGGACTTAATGCGTTCGCGCCAATCCCATATACGGTTTCAGTCGGAAAAACAACGAGTTTGGAGGCACGTAACGCATGACTGACTCGTTTTCTATTGGATTCAAGTTTCATATCTTCTTCTGTTAAAATGATTGTTTGAATCACGGATAAACACATCACTTTCGTTCTACTAAATCCTTAATTATTTCACTAAATAAATTAATGGAATTCTATTCATTTTACGTTTACACCAAATAAATAAATTAGTATCGCTAGACACTACTTAGATCACATCAACTTAATCTTCGACAATTGTGTGCCATTTATCTTCTACTCGGCTATTGATTTCAATAAATATAGTTTCAAAGAAGTCAGTTTTATAATGTTCAGGCAAATAGTTATAGGACAACCTGATTTTATGCGATACCTCATCAAAAGGCACATATAAAATGGAATCTGGGTCTTTTCCTCTNNCTCTTGACGATATCATGAGAAAAAATTCCTCTGGTGCGCTTCCCTTGATAATAAAGTCTAAAATGATCGTTGCCACATGAACATGTCAAAAGACCTCTCAATGCGCTGCTGTCTCTTTCCTCGATATTCTCTAGTAAACCTAAAACATTTAATGTGCCCATAGTTTATTTACCTTAGTTCAATTTACTTAATTGTCAATAAGCTGACACTCTCAACCAATGATGTATAGGGAAACATATCGACTGGAACTGTTTCAATTAAATCATATTCCTTCATGAGTATATTTAAATCTTTAGCCAACGTCGAAGGATTGCATGATCCATAAATCAATCTTTTTGGCTTGAATTCAAAGATCAAATTGATTGTTTCTTCACCCAAACCAACTCTTGGTGGGTCAAAAAACATGACATTGATCTTCTTTTCCTTAAGTCCGCTCAAAGCTCTCTTGAAATCACTTTGGAGAACTGTGACATTCGTGATATGATTTTCTTCCAAGCTTAATTTCGCGGATTCGCAAGCTGCCTTATCCAGTTCAATCGCGTAGATGTGCTTGGCTGTATCATAGATATAATGGCTGACTGGAGCGATTCCTGCGTAAGCGTCAATCGCGATTTCACTCTTCTTTAGATTAGCTAATCTTTTCATTTCTTTATAGAACTTATCTGCTTGAGCAGTATTCAGCTGAAAGAATGCTTCAGGCTTCAATAAGAATTTTTGATTGTTTAATTTTTCTTCAATGGTTTCTTTTCCGTAAATCAGTCTTCCAGCATCATGGAAATATCCAGCCTTCTTCAAATCATCGTTGATGAATTCATAGACTGAAACGATATTTTTTTCTTTTCTAATCAATTCTTCAACAAGATCTCCGATGCGGTTTGATCTTTTGACCATGATGAAGGACACTTGTGCTTCCTTCATATTTTCAGATACGCGAACAACTAAGGATCTTACATATCCCTTTTTGGTTTTATGGTCTAAAGCATCCATTTCGTATTTATCCATCAAATGGATGATTGTAGATAATATTTGATTGATCAGCTTGTTTTGAATCGGGCAATCCTTGATCTGAACGAATTTATTGGACGCTCTCGCGTACATGCCCATCTGATTTCTGCCTCTGATATTTTGAACGGGAAGCGATGCTTTATTCCGGTAGTTTCTTGGATTATCCGCACCGATGGTCTGCTTAACGATATTTTCATTGATTTTCTTTTCAATGTAGCGTTCATATGACTTAATGATGATATCTCTTTTTTGTTCAAGAGATTTTTGATAGTCGAAATGCTGTGTCTGGCATCCTCCACATTCCTCATACACAGGACAAAAAGGAGTTCTTCTATCAGGACTCGGCTTGAAAATCTCTTCAATCACAGCGATTGCTCGGTTGTCATAAACCTCGGTCACTCTGACCTCCAAATCCTCTAAAGGTAAAGCTTGATCGACAAAAATGGCCAACTTGTTATAATAGCCGATACCTTCTCCGTTGATTCCCATTCTTTTTATTGAAATCTTTAATTTATCATCAATACTGATGTGTTCATTCATGTTTTAT
>DOYO01000063.1 GCA_003518475.1 Acholeplasmataceae bacterium | reverse complement strand
CTTAACATGGACTTGATGATCAGGGATATCATCAGAACAATTGCATATAATACGACAATGGTAGAACCAACTGGAATTTCAAGAGGGTGAGCGATAAATATGCCAAGAATTACAATCAATAAGGATGATCCGATTCCCAAGAGTAGTGTATTCTTAAAGCTCTTCGTCCACTGGCTGGAAATGATAGATGGGAAAATGACAAGCGCTGATATTAAAAGTGTTCCAATCGTCCTTACACCAATCACGATAAAAAATGATGTGAGGGCAGCAAGCGCGTAACCCAAGAAGGCAACCTTGACCTTGGAAAACTTTGCATAGTTTTCATCATAGGTCATTAAGAAGAGTGAACGATAGAAGAATAAGATAAACAAACTAATCAATAAGGTAATCACCAAGGATAAAATCAAATCTGAATTGCTTGCAGTAAATATATTACCGACAAGCATGCTTTCAATCGATATGCTGAATCCTTCACCCTTCTTCACCATGATTAAACCGATGGCGAAAGATACGGATGAAACCAAACCGATTGCAGCATCTCCATTGATCGTCTTGGTTGTTGAAAGATATTTAATCAAGATGGAAGCGAGCATGACAAATGGAAGTGCGATATATAATGCTTCATTGGAAAGAAGAATGCCTAAAATAATTCCAGCAAAACTGACATGTGCAAGACCGTCAGCAATCATCGCCTGCTGGTTCAAAACGAGAAAAGGACTTAACAATGCAGCTGATAATGCCAAAGCGATACCGATTAATATTGCATTTTGAATAAAATCATATTGCAGGAAATCAAGCATGATGGTGCCCCCTGTGTTCGAATTCTTCAAAATCCTTATAAAGTCCGAAGAACTTAATTCTTTGGTCGATATACATAATCTTGCAATCATCTTTCACTGCATCTGTCAAATCGTGGGTGACATGGATGATTGTGGTTTTATTTCTGGTATGCAAATCATCTAAAAGATGGTAAAACTTTTCTCTAAACGAGGGATCGAGCGCTGAAGTCGGTTCATCCAAAATCAATAATTCAGGATCAGAAATCAATGCTCTGATCAAGAAGACTCTTTGCTGCTGTCCTCCGGATAAAAAAGACATGCTTTCCTTGAAAAGCTGAGGTATTTCCATGATCTCAAGCCACTTTTTAATCAGTTCGCACTCCTCTATGGAGGGTTTGAGCTTTTGATGCTTAAAACCGCTGTAAATCACTTCGCGAACTGTCATCGGAAAGTTATGTTTCGTATTTAATTTTTGTGGAAGGTATCCTGTTTGAACATTGCGCATTTCAACAATTCCCGATGTAGGCTCAAGCAATCCAACAAGCATTTTGACCAATGTTGTTTTTCCGCTTCCATTTGGACCGACGATATGTAAAAAATCACCCTTCCTAACTTCAAAGGAAACATTAGACAGCACATTGAATTTACCATAAGAAACATTGACGTTTTCGTATTTGATCATATCATTATAATGACGTTATATTGAGCACTATTTGCAGATTCAAATAATTTCTTTCAAGAAGATCCGCATAGGAAACGCCATCCTCCATATCTACTTTTGATAAGTTGTGATAAGCATGCAATTCTAACAAATTCAATACATATTGCTCTTTAGCAAGTTCTCTAACGACCTGATTCGCTGCTTTTGGTTCAGCTAGCTCCTCGATGAATAAATATAAGGTGCCGGCAGTTTTGACTTCCTCAACGAAAGTAATCAGTTCGTTGCTTGTCAAATCCGCATCCGGTTTAAAATCAGGAAATAAAGAAACTATATTCAGATGATACCTTTCACCGAATAATCCCATCGCATTATGACCTGCGAAATAGATGGTGGATCTCAAGACATCTTCACTCATTAAAAATGATTCAAGGTCATGATGAAGCGATTCAATGGTTTCAATATATGCATTGGCGTTTGATGTATAAAAAACGGTATTTTCAGGATCAATTTCAATGATTTTTTCTAAGATTGCTTCAATCAGCTGAATAGCATTGGTAGGATCAACCCAGTAATGCAAAGTCTCATCGTGATCGTGTTCATCTTCGATTTCACTTTCATCAAGCGGATGGTTTTCCTCATCGTGAGGAAGTAGCGTATAAGCTGTTGAAAGATTCAATACAATCGTGTCTTCACCGCCGATTGTCGATTCATCTGTGATCCATGTATCGATTTCCAAACTGGTGAATAAGAATAGCTTTGATTCTTTAATTGCGACCATATCGCTGCTGGATGCCTCATAGTCGTGAATTTCAGCACCTGCTGGAATAAGCAGGCTGACAGTCAATTTATCTCCAACAATTTGTCTGGCAAAATCATATTGGGGAAACATGGTTGTTACAATATCCGCACGCTTGCTGTTGGTGCAAGAAACCAAAAAAACCGTTATAATCAATACAAATAAAACTGATGCAAATTTTTTCATTGAATTCTCTCCTTATTGCAAATGATTTGCATGAACAGTATAACACATGCTTCTCTAATTGCAAATGATTCGCAATAAAAATCAAATAACACACAAAAATAATAAATATAACCTAAAAAAATTGAATTCTAAAAGAATAAATGCTATAATGAAGACCTAATGATGAGTGGGATGATGATTTCCACTCATTTTATTGAGGTCAATATGAATTTAGAAAAAATGAAAGAAAAACTTATTCCAATTCTTGAAAGAAGCAACCTTACAATCTACAGCATCCGCACCAAAAAAGAGTTTGGAGAAAAGATTGTTGAGATCCTTTTAGACACCGAATTGATGAATATCGATGATTTAGAAAAAATCCATCTCGAATACATGGAAACACTCACTGACGAAGACATGGATCCGGATTACTTTTTAGAGCTTTCCTCACTTGGCTCCGAACGTCCCTTGAAGACAAAGGAAGAAGTGACAAAAGCAGTAGGTCGTTATGTGTATTTGGAATCACCGAAATATAAGGGTTACGGAGTACTTGTATCCTTCAGTGATGATATAATATTATTGGAAATTAATGAAAAAGGTCGCATGCGAAAAGTCGAAATCAAGTTTGATGCTGCAAAGAAAATGCGTACTGCCATCAAATTTTAGGAGGATATCATGATCAGTAAAGAATTTTTTAAGAACATCGAGGGAGTTGCTGAAGAAAAAGAACTCACTCATGAACAGGTCTTAGAAGCCTTTGTTCAAGGAATGATTGCAGGTTGTAAAAAAGCGCATGACGTGCGTTCCTGCCGTGTTGAAATCAAGGAAGACAAGTATGAAATCCTTGTTTTTAAGCAGCATCTTGTTGTCGAGGAGTATTCGATTGATGCAGACAAGAACTACTCTCAAATGCTTTTAGACGAAGCCAAGGTAATCAACAACCGTGCAAAAGTTGGAGATGTCATTGAACAGAAGATTGATCCAAAGGATTTTGGTCATTTCGCAGTTCGTGATTTCAAGAGCAGATTGAATGAAACATTGATCAACATGCAAAAAGAAAACCTTTATAAGCATTTTAAAGCTTATGAACATGAAATGATTACTGCAAGAGTCATTGATGTAGCAGATGATCATTATCGTTTGGATATCGGTAAGGATTTAACGACATTGTTACCTAAGAAGGAAGCACTGCCAAAGGATAATTACCATATCGGAGATTATGTCAGAGTTTATGTATCCGATGTTGAAATGAAGACCAAGTGGCCAAAGGTGTTTGTCAGCCGCTCACATCCTTCCCTCATCATCAGACTTCTTGAAAGCTTCATCCCTGAAATCAAGGATGGAATCATTGAAGTCATGGGTATCTCTAGAGATCCAGGAGACCGTTCAAAAATCGGTGTCAAATCCAATGATCCAAGAGTTGATCCAATCGGCGCTTGCGTCGGCGAAGGCGGATCCCGTATCCGTGAAATTGTTAAAGCATTAAGCGATGAAAAAATCGACCTATTCCGTTGGAGCGACAACGAAAAGGAATTGATTGCCAATGCCCTTCAGCCTGCTGAAGTCATTGCAGTCACACGTGTCAATCCAAAGGATAAGAATGCACTCGCAATCGTACCTGATGATCAACTGTCCCTTGCAATCGGCAAGCTTGGACAAAACGTGAAGCTCGCTGTGCAGGCTTGCGGATGGAGCATCGACATCAAGTCAGAACAAATGGCTCAAGGTGAAGGTATTCTCTATTAATATTTAGTAAAGGGTGATTTGAATGACAAAGGTCAAAAAAATTCCACTTAGAACATGTGTCGTCACAAAAGAGGTTTTACCTAAAAAATCTCTCGTTCGTGTCGCTGCAACCAAGGAAGGCGTCGTCTCCATTGATTTGAATGGAAAGGCTCCAGGACGCGGTGCATACCTGAAACTAAGCAAGGAAGTCATAATATTAGCAAAGAAAAACAAAGCATTGGATAAAAAGTTGGAGGCTACAGTTCCTGATGAAATTTATGAGGAACTCCTAAAGATCGCCAATGACTAGTACAATCGGACTCGCTCTTCGAGCAAAAAAGGTATGTGTTGGAACCGACATCACCATTAAGAATGCTAGAAACGGTAAAGTTGTACTCATCATACTCGCTATAAACGCTTCTCATACAACCAAAAAGATGGTTTATGACAAAGCCAAGTTTTATAACGTCGAGGTGATTGAAGAACTCCATTCTACACAAATATCCAACGCGCTTGGAAAAGAAGACATCAAAGTAATTGGTATAACCGACAGGGGGTTTAGTCAGTTGCTGATGGATCAAAGAAGGAAGTGATTTTATGCCTGTATATCAAAAAAAATTCGCAAATAAAAAACCAGAAGTCAGAAGAACGACACATATGGCACACAATGGACCGGCTAAAAAAGAAGTCAAGGTTATCGTTGGCGAAAAGATTCTTATTTACAAACCAGATATGAATGTTGCACAAGTTGCTGAAGGTTTAAATCTAAGCAACGCATCCATGGTCAAAAAACTGATGCAGCTCGGCTTAATGGCGAGCATCAATCAGGTGATTGACCGTGATACCATTGAATTCATCGCTCTTGAAGAGGGCTATGCAGTCAAAAATGAAGTGATCACAGACGTTTCACGCTATGATGAAATGGCAATCGTCGATGATCCAAAAGATATGAAGAAAAGACCTCCGATCGTTACCGTCATGGGTCACGTCGACCACGGCAAGACAACACTTTTAGATGCAATCCGCAAATCCAGAGTTGTTGAAGGCGAAGCAGGCGGAATTACGCAGCACATCGGTGCTTATCAGGTTATTCGGAATGGAGAACCCATTACCTTTATCGATACTCCAGGCCATGCTGCTTTCACTGAAATGAGAGCAAGAGGCGCTAAGGTTACCGATCTCGTTGTTTTAGTCGTTGCAGCAGATGATGGCGTCATGCCTCAAACACTGGAAGCTTTAGACCATGCGAAAGCAGCTAAGGTTCCAATCATTGTTGCAGTGAACAAGATGGATAAACCATCAGCAAATCCTGAACGCGTCATGAATGAACTTGCAGAACACGGCTTGATTCCAGAAGCATGGGGCGGAAAAACGCCTTATGTCCAAGTTTCAGCACTTAGAAAAACGGGTATTGATGAATTGCTCGACGTAATTCAATTGTTATCAGAAATTGAGGAATTCACCGCCAATCCAAAACGTTTGGCGAAAGGCACAGTCATTGAAGCAAGCCTTGATAAAGGCAGAGGCGCAGTAGCAACGTTGATTGTTGAAACTGGTACGCTTCATGTAGGAGATTATATTGTCATCGGGAATACCTATGGCAAAGTCAGAACCATGCAAGATGACTTGAAGAAGAGATACAATGAAGCTCTCCCCTCACAGCCAATCGAAGTTACAGGTCTGAATGAAGTTCCTCAAGCAGGAGATGTCTTTATGGCATTTACTGATGAAAGAGTCACAAGAGACATCGCTGGAGAACGCCAGTCCAGACAAAAAGACGGCGAATCCAAGACAGTTAAAAAAACATCTTTAGACAGCATGTTTGGTGAAATTGAAAG
>DOYO01000005.1:8177-8522 GCA_003518475.1 Acholeplasmataceae bacterium | reverse complement strand
TGTTTCCTATATTCAGGAACAGTTGCTACTGGTTCCAATAACACGCCTACATCTCCATCACGATACCAAGTCCCACAATAAGAGACAAACGAACCATCAGGAGCTTTCACTGCGATACTTCTACTTAAGTCAATACCTGGAGCACTTAAACTGATTCTTCGATTGTTCAACTCTTCTTCAGTGATCAGATAGGGCAGTTCATGATTAAATCCTTCATAAAGACATTGACCATACTTAGCAACATCAAATTCATCTTTCATGCTTACGATCTTGAAACCATCCTTCAGCACATAACTCAAATCTCTATCTAAATCCATTTTGTATGTATATTCCGCATCAGCTGAT
>DOYO01000005.1:0-8164 GCA_003518475.1 Acholeplasmataceae bacterium | reverse complement strand
AATCACGTAATAGACATCACCAAAATCACACTCATAAGTCATTAATGCAACAATCTTATCAAAGTCCTTATAATAGGTAATTTTATGCATGAACTTACTATCCAGATAAGGAAGGGAGAACATCCAAGCCCATCTACCCCAATGATAATCCAGTTTCTTTAATGCATCCTTTTCAAGGTTCATTAAAAAATCTCTGATCTCTATAAATGTCTTAGAGAAATCTCCATATCCCTTTGAATCTAAAAGTTGAAGTCTTTGAATACCTTTATTCATAACGTTCTCCCCTTAACGTGCTTATGTTGCCCTCATTATAACATACAATTTTTTGAAATTTAGCGAATTTCTATCAACTTTGCTTATTAAATCAACACCAAATACATAAAAAATAGAGTCCGCGCGCATGCACGAACTCTATTGATTTTCTTGATTTCATCAATCTTTATTAATCTTGGATACATCCATGTTTAGTGGTAAACATTCACCTTTAACCCATACAATCGCTTTGACTTCTGTGTCGAATTCAAAACCTAACTTCATTGCTAGTTTTTGTGAGGCTTTTCGGTATGGCCATGTATTCCATTCAGGTTCTATCTTGTTATCAATCAATTTATCGATCAGCTTGAGAGCACACTCAAAAGCGTAACCTTTTTGTTGATGTTCTTCATCTGTATACACATCAAGTTCAGCATATCCGCCACCTCTAGCAAAAGCTTTGCAGTAACTGATACTCTTTTCAGCTTCTTTAACTTCTGATATCCAATAAGGCAGTAAAGATAAATAATCTTTTTGTTCATATGTTTTGATGATGTGTTTAAAATCATGGTTATCGAATATTTCTTTGAACTTTTGGTGATTGAGTTTATAGGTATAGCGTATCGTTTGAATTGCACGATATTTTTTAAATTGATCACTTAAATACGCGTGTGATGCATCTGAGTCCGTAAAAAATATCTGTTCCTCAAAGGGAAACTCACTTGCGTGTTTTTTAATCATTGATAAAGCGGTCTCTGCATCACTCAAAGTCTCAATGCCCGTAATAAATGAAAAATCAAAAGGGGTGAACATGATCATCACTTTTGGTTTATCCGTGTGATTGATATATAGATGACCTTCATACTGATTTTCTATGATGGAATAGATTAAACCATGGTGATGTGAAAACTGATTGAAATGGCTTGCCATCTCACGATAATTTCTTATTTGTAAATGATCCATCATGTCATTACCTTTCATTTTTGATTTCTTAAATTAAACTCATTAAATATTTACTTATAATTCTCTAAAGATATCGAATATATCCCAAACTCCATGGGATGTATTCGATGCTGAACTTCATTTCATACGCTATCCATGTGAGTCGTTCATATTTTTGGTTGCTCATCATTTTTACTTCTTTTATTTAGATTTATCTTATCACGCATTATGAATCGGGAAACTCCAAAAAATTACATTCGGCTTTAAATAAAGTCTATCATACAATTAAAGAAATAAAGAGGTGCTCGAGTTTCAAAACAATCTATCCATTCAATTTCTAATATCATCCGTGAAAAATAGAATAACTAACCTTTCTATTCTAATTTACTTAATCATCACTGATTGTTACTTAAAATGGTTTCTTTGTTTATTCTTCTACGATTGATGATGTCCGTATAAATGCTGCCAATCCAAAATACAACACCAAGAAACGTAAACCCAAAATAAGAAACAACCAGGATGACATTTCCAATCATCCAAATCCAAGGCATAATCAGGATGAAGGAAGTCAATATCCCAATTGAAATCATGAGATGCTTTTTCTGATATATGCTAACGTTTTTTAGTTCTTCTACAGTCACATTTATTGATGTCTTTAATAACAAAATAGTAATCAGATAAAATACACCTACTGTGATATACCCTATAACTTCACCAGGGAATCTTTCGGGCATTAAATAGATACCGCCAAATAGATAGATAGCAACCAACCATATGATTATCCATGTGATCTTTAACTCTCCAAAACTTTCAATCCTTATTGGTTCACCCTTCAGAAAAATCATGATTAGGATAATAAGCCCTAAAGTTCCTCCTAATGCTCCAAGCGCAGATAAAAGATTTAACTGATTACCACTCAAGATAAACGTTGATATTGCAATCAACATCATTATTCCTATGATGTTTTTTTTCTTATTCACAGTTAAGATCTTGATGTGGTCATTCATCACATGACCACTCAAGATCTGATATGTCAATATAGGAAGTATGAACGAAAATATCGGATGCCAGAAAAATACCAATATAGGAAACTCAATACCAGCTACTCCCAGTATTCTTCCTAATGCTGGTCCTGTCTCATTCATATAGCCTTGCCATAAGACTTTTGTAATCACTGCTTCATATAAACCAAAAAGCACACCAAACCAATAGAGTTGTCTGATGGATTTCTTTTTATACTTGATAGCAAGACTTAAGAAGAATACTGTATGTATCATGTATAAGGGCAGTGTATAAAGTACACCGAACGGGTTGATAAACCATAATTGTGAAGCGCCTGAAAAGATCTCTGCATAAAGCATCGATAAGAGTCCTAACAATAGAATAGATAAAGCTTTCTTTCTTTTCATATACTTCCCCCAAATCTAGTTAATCATCAATAAACCACAATATAACTTTATGTGATCTTAAACCATTTTTGACTCCGTTTCGCTTTTTGCTTGCTTTATGAGTTCTTCTGCAAGTAAAACATCTTCATATCGCATAATATCGTCTTCAGCTTTATGTTTGAACACAAAGGGGTTAATGGATCCATACCATACAAATCTATGATCCACTACAATGATATTCGACACTTGATTCCCATCAATAAGTATTTGAGGTTTTACCAAACACCGATTAACCAGTTGATTTAAAATGTTTTCATTTGAATTTCTCACAATAAAAGTGATGGCATTCGCATCTTTGATATCATTCATCAATTTGATCTCATACTCATTGACGTGATAAATCGTTGATTGAATAGTCTTTGTGGCAAAAAGCTCATACCCCATCTTTTTATAACCTTTTAATCTTTCTAGATACATTGCTGAAAAATATCTGACTTGAATATCTGCATAATCATATACATGTATTTGATTCTTTTCATTGTGTGTACGATTAAGTCTACCAACATATTGTTGCAATGTTCCTCTCCATCTAAATGGCATTGTTAAAAAGAGCGTATCAAGACGATCATCATCAAATCCTTCGCCTATATATTTACCTGTTGCCAAAATGACAACATTTTCCTTTTGATTACTGAGTTTTTCCCTGAAGTCTAGTTTTTCTTTGCGAGTGAGCTGTCCATGAACGACTAGTAAGTTCTGAGTGAATTTATTTATCTCTTTTTCCAAGAATTCTAAATGATGAATTCGATCTGTTAAAACCAGGATGTTTTGTTTCATTTCAATACAAGATTTAATATCATTTATAATCATTAAATTCCGATCTTCATTTTCACACAATTTTTGATATGCATCCTGAATCGAAACTTCTATGCTTCCATTGGATAATTTAAACCCAGTTAATCTTGAAGTTAATATTTTATCAAGATTTTTCAAATCTGAATCAACTTCTTCGACGATTGGACCAATCATCGTTGTAATGATTCCCTCTAGTCCATCTGAACGTTTTAAAGTCGCTGTCAGTCCAATGATATGATTAGCCCAAAATCTTCTAATCATCTTTTCATAGGTCATCGATGCTAAATGATGAACTTCATCAATAATGATCAATCCATAATTAATAATGATATCATCAATTTTTGTATATGAAGAAAGAGATTGAATGAGAGCAATGTCCACATCGTGACCTAGATCATCATGACAATCATATAACCTACCTATATCTTTAATATCGGTAAATTGGTTCATTTTATCAATCCATTGTTCTGCTAAATTGATTCTATTGACGATAACAAGGGTTTTTAGTCTTAACCTAGTGATGAGTGAAATTCCCAAAACAGTTTTGCCGAACCCTGTAGGTGCAATAACAACTCCATTGGGGTTTTGTGAAATGCGCATCATGCAGTTTTGTTGTTCATCAGATAATACACCGGCAAATTTGGGTAGCTTCCTCATTTTAGGTTTAACTCTCAAATCTTCTATTTCATATAAAATCCTTTGTTTATCTAGACTAGTCTTGATGTATTTTAGCAATCCCACAGGAATACAGATTTCTTCATGAGTTTCTTCATAGAGTTCGATAACTCTTGGAATACCATATGTGCTTACTCTCATGTTCTGTTTTTTGTAAAAATCAGGATTGATGATAGATGCTGCCCTTTTAAAAAATTGAGTCGCTTTAACTGAAAGGCTACTTTTTTTGATTCTAATTTGACTGTTGATTACCAATTCAAACGATTCACTAAAATCAAAATTATCGAGATCGATTATTCTGGTTGTATCGCTGAATGGTCCCATTTCATTAGTTTTAGATACTTCTATGAAAAAGTGATCAAAATCAGCCTTGCTTAATTTTTTTATTTGTCTTAACTTATGGTACTGATCTTGATGTGGGGATAGATTCTTATCGACAAATAGGGTTCTCCCTTGCTTTCCACTTTTCCCTTGAAGTGGAAGTGCAATTAAATTGCCAATTCCATTTTTCTCTATATAGTCTTGGGTAGGAAACATTCTATCATAGGATTTGAAACTGCTCAATCCATAAAGCATCATTGTTTTTGTTAATAAAAATCTTCCTAACCTTCTAACATCTTTTGCCAGCATAGGCTCTTCAAAAAATATCCAAAGATGAGCACCTTTTCCTGACCTGGATATTTCTATGAGGTGATCTATTCCATATGTATCACATAAATTAGAGAATTGAATGACATCCTTTTTCCAACTTTCTTCATCAAAATCTAAAGCGAGAAAATAACATGTTTGGTCAGAGAGCATTGGATAAAGACCAACGGTTGAATTCCCCCTCAAGTGTGTTTCGATGATATCATCTGTCAAAGGTTCATATAACTTAGAAAACGGAATCTCTTTTCTTTGGTCTTTTGTTAAATATTTAGCTTCATTTGTATATGCCGGCGCATAACCGTTCTTTCCTTCTTTCTCCCATCTTAATGCATAACAATCACTTCGGCCTTTGAAGTAATGCATAAAAACTGAAATCTTGTCGTTAGTGGATAATGAAGTTATCGTTGGAATGAATGAATATGCATCTATTTTGATATGACGCTCATCTAAAATCTTTTTATAATACTTTATTTCTCCTTCGAGTTCGATAATTCTGGATTTAAGTTGTTCAATATCATTTTCACTCATAAATCATATACCTCTTTACATGGAATAAACAAATCAACTTTACATATTGCTGAATTCAATTATTTAAGGCTTTTTAATGCATCTACAAGATTGATAAAATTCAGATAACTATTTTTGTTGTTCTCCATAGTGAACTAATCTTATGGCTGTTGCTGCAGAATCAAATACTTCTTTATTGAGACGTCTAATGCTATTTACTGCTTTATACATTGAATCAACAAATAACTCCTGTTCGGTAAATTCTATGTTCTCATTGTTTTTCAACATTTTAGCAACAAATACCATCACAGTATTGGCATATAAATAGGCAGTTTCTCCACTAAAATCAAGTCCAATAATATGATTTTGGATTTTTCTAATACCAGCCAATAAATGAATATATTCAGCTTTATTGAAGCCGCCACGTGTGAAAAT
Organism: Acholeplasmataceae bacterium; assembly: GCA_003518475.1. Lineage (GTDB taxonomy): Bacteria > Bacillota_I > Bacilli_A > Acholeplasmatales > Acholeplasmataceae > Peloplasma. The sequence goes on along the minus strand of DOYO01000005.1, from coordinate 2,462 downwards.
AGAAAGAGCTGTATTAAATGAGTCCATTAAGCATTCATTAGGAGTTACATCGATACCTCTATATTTGATTTCATTAGATACTATTTTTTGATATGTATTTACAACTTCACTGAAATGAACCACTTCTTTGATGAGTTGTGAAACATCAAGAAACTGTTTCATAACTTCAAGAGTTTTTTCAACCTTATTTCCTTGACTATTGACATACTCATATTCAATACCTGTTGTGTTTGGAGCAAAAGCAGTTAGTTTATCACCTAAAATGGATTCGATGGATGGTAAATCAACATATATGCTTTCTCCTTCAGTCAACAAAAACTCGTTTTTTATTTCCTTTGGTATGATTTTTTCATATCCATTTTTCTCGAATAGCACATCAAGTAGAATAGGGATTTCCGAATCTGAAAGGGGGGATTTGTAAAAAAACTTATAATGTTTTTTTATGATTTCGTTTTTCCCCATTCGAATACTTTCTTCCATATGAATGAATGGATAAATCTCTGAAACTGCTTTTAGGTATTCATTGATATCGCATGATGGATCAACGATGATATCTATGTCTGTAGATAATCTATACGGTCTTGTCAGCAAGAGCATCAGTGCAGTTCCCCCTTTAAAGATAAAGGGTAACTTAACTTTAATAAGAGCTTCTAACAAACCTAAAGCAAATATGGTTCTTTCAATTAATTGTTTATCTAGTCTAGGATATTTGGTTCTCATTGAATTAATATGCTCTTCAGTAAAACTTTGTTTAGAAATCATTTCTTTCCCCCATACTCTTAATATAGTCTATTGTCTTTTTGACTTTTTCTAGATTACTGCGTCTTTTAGCGTAAGCATACAATGTTTTCTCATTCACAATGTACGATTTTATGATCGATTGAACAACTTCTTCCTTTTCATCTTCATTAACAAATTCTGTTATCAAATCCTTGGTGAATAAATCCACAATAAGTTTTTCAATTTTAATAGTTCTTTTCTCACTGTTGATTGGTGCCTGTGTAACAAGTGCATTGACCACAATCAAATCATTTGTATAGAGGTAAAAATCCTCTGTTTTTGGATTGAGTAAGACTCTATTGGAAACATTGTCATATATAGACCTAAATACATCTGCCATGTAGTACTTTTCCACCTCCACGAAAATAGTTTTTCTGGAGATTTGCTGATTTACCCATTCATTCAGTAAAGTGGATTCATAAACAACAATCTTAATATTAGGATAGTCTTTGTTAATCAGGTCGATTATCTTATTTGTATCTTGACTATTGAATTTTTGTTGATATAACTTCTTTACTCCCTTAATAAACTGCTTATGATTAATTTTGCTAATAATACCCTTGGTGACTAAGCGATGAATAACCCATCTGATTGATGAGTCTTTATAGTCTGGGTGAAATTTTTTGATCATATCATAAAGATTATCTCTTTTTATAATCTGCTTGTCACTGATTTTATTTAGTTTTTCTTCTATGGTCATGGTAATCACCACCTATAACACTATTATATAGGTATAGTTTCGTTTTATCAATGCATTTTCACACTTTTTGTGTTTTTTGTGAATTTGCTATAACAACCGAGTTTAAACTATAGCGGGAAAGATTTCCGTTTATATGGAAGTAGTTGTTCCTTTTCAATCTCACTCATTCTCCTGCTTTCCCTGCATTTCTGTATGCCTTTATTAACTATCTTTTTATTCAGTTCTTTTTCATGATTAAGAAACTCGAGTGTTTGTTCTCTATACTGTATGATACACTCGCTTAAAAGCCATCCAGCCATCATGATGACATAGTATTCATTTTCTTGTTTCAACTTCTTAAGGCGGTCAAAGATAATCGGTAGCACCGATCCATCTTTAACCATCTGAAATAGAATCATCAATCCTAGTCTTCTCACAAATGTTCTATTATCCTTTAAATACACTTCTGATAACGCTAAAAACTTATCTTTATTTGACCTATCAATCTTAAAGGATAATAAATCACAATGCGCCCAGTTTTCCATGACATCGAGATAATTAGTCAAATAATGAACCATTTCATCAAAGTCATTAATCCTAGATACTAGTTTTCCATAAATAGCTACCTCTTCATAACTATCAAAGATTTTTAGATCTAAGAATGCTCGATAATTTCCTTTAAAGACTTCATCTGCGATAGAATACATTATTTTTGTTGGTATACATAACAATTCAAGCTTGGTCTGGAGGATGTTTCTAGACCAAGCTTCTTTATCTTTCTGTTGGAAGGATCTTAGATATGATGAAAAAGGTAATTTATCATTTAATGTCCATTCTAATCTATTCAGTTCCATCTATATCCTCCAATGGTATAGCGTTCACACTTCTGATATTAAATATCTTCTATTTATAGATCCTTAAAGATACCGAATATATCCCAAACCCCATGGGATGTATTTGATACTGCAAATTTATATTTTTTTGTGAATGGTGAATAGCTAGA
>DOYO01000081.1 GCA_003518475.1 Acholeplasmataceae bacterium | reverse complement strand
TCAAATCTCATCGTCCGCACCATCTAACTAGAATAGGTCTGATACACTAATCAGGCCTTTTTTTGTGCATTATTTTAGCGAAAACTGCCATAAAACGATAGTTTTTAGTCGATTTTTAATAATTTGTCCATTTATAGACTGAAGAATCAATCTGAAATTTAATAGGTTAGTATTAGCTTCTGCTCAACTTTTTACACGATATGAGTTAAGGGTGCTAAAAAATCTACACGATATGAAGATGGGGTGCTAAAAAAAACTACACGATTTAGGTGGGGGTGCTAAAATTCTACACGATTATACGAATTTAATATATTTCAATACGAAATCGAGAATAAAAAACATGTTATTATTAAATTGATACAAAAAACGATTGTGTTTTAAAATGTAGGTGATATAATAAAAGTGTATCAAGTAAAAAATAACAGAAAAGTGGTGTTGAAATTGATTTACAAACCTATTGGAACTCATGCTGATATCATGGTTGGTTTGGTTCTAAAAAGAAAAGAAGCTGAAGAAGGTGAACTTAAAAAACATAAATATAAAGCACTAACCTTAAAAAGTTTCAATTCAGAAGGCTGGATTGACAAGAAGTATTTGGATGATTTTGAAAGTTTTGAAAATCTAGATAATCGATACTTATGTTTGAAAGGTGATGTAGTAATAAAACTTACGCCACCATATACAGCAGTAAGTATTGATGATGAAACTAAAGGATATGTTGTGCCATCTCAATTTATCATTATTAGGCTAATAGATAAGATGTTGATTCCTGAATATCTCGCATTGTTTCTGAATTCCGACAGAGTAAAAAAACACATATCAATTACCGCAACAGGAATGACTGTACCAATGATTAAAACAGGAACATTAAAAGAACTAGAAATTCCTATTGTACATAAAGAAAAACAAACACAAATAGCGGAAGTAAGCAAGTTGATCATTAAAGAAAGACATTTATTATACAAAATGATTTCAGAAAAAGAAAAATACTATCAAGCCTTAACTGAGGCGATGATTATGGAGGAAAAAGAAAATGAATGAAAAAAAGTGGACTCAAGATGAAGTAAACCAATCCTTATGGAGAGCATGCGATACGTTTAGAGGTAAAATTGATTCATCGCTTTACAAGGATTATATTTTGGTAATGTTGTTCGTAAAATATCTTAGTGATATCTATAAAGAACACAAAGAATCGTTATTAAAAAAATACAATGGCGATATCGAAATGGTTGAAAGACAAATGCGTTATGAAAGATTCGTTCTTAATGAGCACGCATCGTTTGACTATATATATGATAAAAGAACTGCTACAAATATCGGAGAGATAATTAATAAATCATTAGCGGATATTGAAGAGGAAAACAAAGCAAAACTGCGTGGTGTTTTTAGGAATATTGACTTCAATTCCGAAGTAGTTTTAGGTCAGACTAAAGAACGTAATGCAATGCTTAAAACCCTACTTGAAGATTTTTCAAAAATCGATCTACGTCCATCGAGATTAACGGGAGAAGATATTATTGGTAATTCATATGAGTATCTGATCTCTAACTTCGCATCGGACGCCGGTAAAAAAGGTGGAGAATTTTTTACTCCATCAGAAGTGTCTGAGTTATTAGCTAGACTTGTGAAACCTCAAGATAATGATCGTATTTATGATCCGACTTGTGGTTCAGGATCCTTATTGATTCGTGCATTCAAGAAAGTTCCTTCTGGGAAAGCTCAAATTTATGGTCAAGAAAGAAATGGGCAAACCCATTCATTGTCACGCATGAATATGTTTCTACATCAAATAGATGACGCTAAGATTGCTTGGGGAGATACAATAGCAAATCCTCTTCATCTAGAAAATGATAAACTCATGAAATTCCAAGTAATCGTAGCTAATCCACCTTTCTCACTAGACAAATGGGCTATTGGATTTGCTGGGGAATCGAATGGAGATTTCAAGATGGAAGAAGGATTGGATCCTTACAAGAGATTCTCCTGGGGTGTGCCACCAAAGTCTACAGGAGACTATGCTTTTGTATTGCATATGTTAAATTCTCTTTCTGAAGGCGGTCGCATGGGGGTTGTATTACCACATGGCGTTCTGTTTAGAGGTGGGAGCGAAGGCAAAATCAGACAAAAAATAGTTGAAATGAATTTACTCGATGCTGTCATTGGACTACCTGCGAATCTGTTCTATGGAGTAGGAATACCAGCTACAATTCTGATTTTTAAGCAAAATCGAAATCGAAATGATGTTCTTTTTATTGATGCATCTCAAGATGGTATGTATGAAAGAGGTAAAAGTCAAAATAAGTTGAGACCTGAAGATTTAGTGCGAATTACAGATGCTTATAATAAATATGAAACCAGTGAAAAATTCACATATGTGTCAACTATTAAAGAAATTATAAAAAATGATTACAATCTAAATATTCCAAGATATGTAGACACTTTTGAAGAAGAAGAACTAGTAAATTTACAAGAAATTAAAGATAATGTGAATATCATCAAGGAAGAATTGGCAACAATTGAAGAAAAGATGAAAATGTATCTACAAGAGTTAGGTCTCTAGGAATCAGATATGGATAATAAATTCAAAGATTATAAGAATTCTGAGTTAGGGTTAATACCTACCGATTGGAAAATTTTTAAACTGAGCGATATTTTCGATTTTAAAAATGGTTTAAATAAAGAAAAGGAATATTTCGGTGAAGGATATCCAATAGTTAATTATGTTGATGTCTTTAAGAATAGACAAATTAATGGTGCTGATTTAATAGGCAAAGTAAGGGTTTCTAATTCAGAAATAAATAGATTTAATGTAAAAGATGGTGATGTATTTTTTACGAGAACATCAGAAACAATACATGAGATTGGTTTTAGTTCTGTCATAATTAATTCACAACCCAACACAGTTTTTAGTGGTTTTGTTCTAAGAGCAAGGGAGAAAAATAATCTTCTATATAACCTATATAAAAAATACTGTTTTAGTACTCATTTGATTCGAAAAGAAATTATTACAAAAAGCTCGAAGACAACTAGGGCACTAACTAGTGGGACTTTATTAGGCGATGTCAATATTATTGTTCCACCAATAGCACAGCAAAAAAAGATGTCTGAAATTATCGCAACCTGGGATGAGGCGATTGATTTACAAAACAAGCTCATTACACAAAAGAAAAACTTACTATCAAGTTTGGCTCTTTCATTACTGAAAAACCAAAAATCTTTAGTGAATTTTCAATCATCATGGACAAAAGTGTCACTAAATGAGGTCTTTTATGAAAGAAAAGAGTTTGGTTATGAAATTGATGGACTAGAACTTTACTCATTAACTATTGAAGATGGCGTTACCGCAAAAACAGATAGATATAATAGAGAGTTTTTAGTTAAAGGCGATAAAAAGAAGTATAAAGTTACCAAGTATCATGACTTGGTTTTCAACCCACAAAACTTACGTTATGGTGCGATTGCCTTAAATGATAATGAAAACCCTGTACTTCTATCTCCAATTTATGTAACACTTGAATTAAAAGACACCAATAAACACGATATTGAATACTTCAATTTTCTTTTAACCAGCAACGAAATGATTAAATTCTATGATAGTATCGCTGAAGGTACTTTGATCGAAAGAATGACAGTAAAACCTGAAATATTTCTTAAACAGGTATTTAGCATTCCACCAATTGATGAACAAAGAAGAATCTCAGAAGTACTAATTGGTCTTAGAGATGAGATTAATCTTTTAGCTAAAGAACTTGAACTTAAAAAACTTCAAAAAAAGGGTCTCATGCAACAATTACTTACTGGAAAAATTAGAGTTAGTGTTAACTGAAAGGAGGATGACTATGAATCAGAACTATAACGAAATGGATCTTTCTCAAAAACCCGCTTTAGAAATTCTTGAGAAAATGGGATACATTATATTAAAACCTGAAGAGGCTGAAGTAATGCGTGGAAGCAAATATGCAGTCATTCTCCTGGATGTTTTAAGAAATCAAATTCAGAAAATCAATGCTTTTGAGTATCGTGGAAAGAAAAACTACTTTTCTGAAAAAAGTATCGAACAGGCATTACTAGATATCGATGAACCTTTGTCAGATGGTTTAGTCAAAACTAATGAGAAAATCTATAACACACTGTTGCTTGGTAGAAGTTATCCTGAAATTGTTTCAATCGAGGATGGAGCGAGATCATTCAATTTAAATTTCATCGATTGGCATCATCCAGAAAATAATGTCTTTCATGCAGTAGAGGAATTTAGTGTTGAACGTGAGGATGGACAAGGTAATGTCCGTCCTGATGTTGTTTTGTTTATAAATGGCATTCCGTTTGCTGTTATTGAATTTAAGAAGTCAGATGTACCTATTACTCAGGCTATTAGTCAGATGATTAGAAATCAAGGACAGGGATACGTTCCACAGCTATTCAAGTTTGTGCAAATTGTCATGGCGGCTCATAAGAATGAGGTTCAATATGCCACTGCAGGAACACCAGCTAAGTTTTGGCAAGTATGGAAAGAAGAGACCGATTCAGAGGAGTATGAGTGGTACCAAAAGGAATTAACTAGAGCTGTCAATGACAGAATCGCTACGGTTCAAGACCATAACATCGTTTCTTTATTCCACCCAGAAAGAGTCATTGATTTGATTCGTTATTTCATTATCTTTGATAAGAATGACAAGAAGATAGCTCGTTATCAACAGTATTTTGCTATAAAAGAAATAGTGAAGACAGTTCAAGAAACAGACAAAGAAGGCAATAGACAATCAGGTGTTATTTGGCATACGCAAGGTTCTGGTAAATCTCTAACAATGGTGATGCTAACTAAATACTTCATGTCAGAAATGGCTCACTTGCATCCTCAAGTGGTAATTGTTACTGACCGTATTGAGCTGGATTCACAAATTCATAATACCTTTAATCATTCTAGACTTAAGGCAGCAAGAGCAACAAGTGGTAAAAATCTAGTGGATCTTATCCATAAGAAAAATGCCGATATTATAACATCACTAGTTCATAAATTTGATACGGCTTCAAAGAATCATGCGGTAGTTAAGAGTAAGAATGTTTTTGTGCTTGTCGATGAGTCACATCGTACACAATATGGTGAACTTCATACCAAGATGAAACAAGTGTTCCCTAATGCTTGTTATTTAGGCTTTACAGGTACTCCTCTCATGAAAGATGAAAAGAGTACCATGACAAAGTTTGGTAGATTAATTCATAAATACACTATTAAAGATGGTGTTGATGACAAGACAATCGTTCCATTGCTTTATGAAGGACGTATGGTTGAGCAAACGATTAATCGTACTGCAATCGATAATCGTCTTGAAATGATTACAAGAAATCTCAATCAAAAACAAGCCGAGATGTTAAAACAAAAGTGGAGCAATTTTGAGAAGATTGCCTCATCAGAACAACGTATTCGTTTGATTGCAGATGACATATATACCCATTTTTCACAGTTCTATAAGGGGACACCATTCACAGCAATGTTGGCGACTGATTCCAAATTTGATGCGATTCGTTATAAAGAAGCCTTCGATGAATATGGCGACTTAAGAACTGCTGTTGTTATTTCACCACCAGATATGCGTGAAGGTAACGATGAAGTCGATGGAGAACCAAATGATCGTGTCATTAAGTTCTGGAAGAAGCAAATTGAAGCATATGGTGATTCACAGAAATTTGAAGAGCATGTGAAAAGTGAATTCGTTGATGGTGATGAAATCGAGATATTAATCGTAGTTGATAAGCTATTGACTGGGTTTGATGCTCCAAGAGCATCTGTTTTATATGTTGATAAGCCTATTAAAGAACACACTCTTTTACAAGCAATTGCTCGTGTCAACCGAATTTATGAAGGTAAGGACTTCGGACTTATTGTTGACTACAGAGGCTTAATACAACCACTTGACGAAGCTTTGCAAATGTATTCTGGAGCTGGTTTAGAGAAATATGATGGAAAAGATATCGAAGGTGCACTTGTCGATGTTGTTTCAATTTCTGGCAAGTTAAGAGAGGCATACAGTCATCTTGTTGGTATTTTTAAAGAAGTTGTTAACAAGAATGATAGAGAAGAATATGAGCTCATCTTAGCTGATGACAAGATTCGTGAAGACTTTTATAGCCAACTCTCATTATTTGGCAAGTATCTTGGAATCGCATTGGAATCAGTCCATCTTTACAATGCATTAGGTGAAATTGAGATTGGGCAATATAAACGTGAACTCAAGTACCATCAAGAATTAAGAGCAACAGTCAAATTAAGATATTCAGACACAATTGATCATAAAGAATACGAACCTAAGATGCGTAATTTAATGGATACCTATATTGCAGCTGAAGAAGTACTTAGAATAACAGCACCTGTGGATATTCTAAATGAACACGATTTTGAAGAAGAATTGACCAAGTTGGGATCAAATCGTGCCAAAGCTGATGCGATTCGAACAAGAATGACACAGCGCATCCATCAAAAGTATGAAGAGAATCCAGCTTACTATAAAAAGTTTTCAGAACGCATTCAAGCGATACTCGATGAATACAAGGAAAAAAGAATATCTGATGCTGATTATCTAAAGCATATGGAGTCAATTAAAGATGATTTTAGAAGAGGATATAGTGGAACTTCATATCCAAAGAAAATCAAGCACAATAATCATGCACAGGCTTTTTATGGTGTTTTGAAAGATGCTCTATCTAAAGAATCATTTAATAAGGGTCTTGAAGAAGATGAAGATTACAATAACCTGTTAGCTGATGCAGCAATTGAAATGGATGATATTATCGAAAGAAATAGTAAAGTCGACTGGCACGATAATCCCGATGTCCATAAGAAGATATCGGCTGAAATTGATGAGTACTTATATAACCTTAAAAAGTCATCTATGCCTGGTCTTACTTTCGCTAGAATCGATCAAATTATCAATGATATAAAGACCGTTGCTTTGAGAAGATACTAGGGTGTGGTCATCATGGAAACTCATAAAATAGAACTAGCAAAAGGTAAAATCCTAGAGTTTGAATTAATCAGAAAAAATGTAAAAAACATTAATCTAACTATTCGACCTGATTTTTCAATAACAGTTTCAGCAATGCCCAACATACCTCTTGAAGTCATCTATCAATATTTAACCAATCGCTCGAATTGGATATCGCAAAGAATAGGTCGGTTTACTAACACCAAAACTGAGAATTTGATAGAGCACGATTTTGTAACTGGAGAGTCATTTAAGTTTCTTGGAAAACAATATCGATTGGATGTTTATTTAACTACATCAACCGAGAGAGTTTTGCTATCAGAAGGTTTTATTAAGTTATATGTCAGAAACAAGAACAAGAAGACTACTAAGGCTAGATTACTTGATGAATGGTATAGAGAACAAGCTAAGATTGCATTTTTAGAATCACTTGAGAGAATGTATAAAATCATAGAAAATCAAGTTCCATCAATACCATTGTTAGATTTTAAAGTGATGAAAAAAAGATGGGGCTCATGTCTTAGAACGAAAAATACTATCTTATTAAACTTAGAACTGATTAAAGCACCAATGTACTGTATCGATTATGTTGTACTTCATGAACTCATTCATTTTGTTCACAAAAATCATGATTCAAAGTTTTATGAGTTGTTAACCGTTCTCATGCCTGATTGGAAACTTAGAAAAGAAATACTAGATCAAGAAATAGTGTTATACGTATAAAGAAGCGACCCAGCTCGTAATTGAGTTGAGTCGCTTTTTTGCATTATAGATAGATACCTTAGTTATTGAAATATGCTTTTTCGATTAAATTCTTTGCTTGTTCGTATGTAGTATCATCTGTAATAGTGACTTCTAAATCTCCTGTTCCCCAATGGCCAATGTTAGTAACATCTCTTGAAAAGCCACTGACTAAAGTCTCTTTAGTTGGATCCAATTTCAAATACAATATTATTGTACTAGGATGAATCTCGACACACATGAAGTTCTTTATCTTTTTAAATGCTGTGTATAATTTCAGTTGATTTTCTGTGACATCATCACCAAGTGAAAGTGTATAAGATTTGATATTTTCGTAGAGAACCTTAAATTTCTGTGGAGCTTTTTCATATCTAGAAGAGAATGTTTGATCTATGTATTTCTTGTCAGGTTGGGTAACTACGTTTCCATCTTGATCACTTTGATCCTTGTTAACAACATTGGAGCCTAATAATTCAAACAAGATGTGTTTTTCTCCATATAGGCGATAACGATAAAGTGATATATTTCTAGACATCTGTCTTATAGCATTTTCGTCAAATTTAGTGAAGTTGTTAGCCACGCAATAGAGTCTTGGCAATGACCAGTCGATTTTATCTGCGAATTCTTTGCCCAACTTCTTCATGACTAAGACATAAAAAGCATCCTTATGGCTAACTAGCCAGTCCATATAAAATAGTCCCTGGTTGATTACGTTCTCGCTTGATGAGCGTTTATACTCGAATATTACTGGGTTATTATTTTCATCTATTCCAAGGCTATCAATTCTACCATTATCAATTCGATATTCTGATTCGATAAATCGGACACCAAAAAAAGTGGACATATTCTTTTCAATTATGGATTGTAATTTCTTCTCGATGTAAAAAGACGAACTAGTAATTTCATTAGCTTGGCCATTTGATATTAATTCAAATAGGTTAATTTCTGACATTCTCATACCTCCTGATATTCATTGTTACTATTTAATCGATAAACTAACTTGGGATATACTCCATTATATCTTTAAAATCACAACTTAGTGTATGACAAATTTTGCATAAAACATCTGTTGTCACATTTTGACCTTTCGTCATCTTTGCGATTGAAGAAGAACTTACTCCAGAGAGCTCAATGAGCTTTTTTTTATTTAACCCTTTATCAATTAGCAACTTCCATAACTTATTATAACTGATCATATTAACCTCCTAATTTTTTCTGATTCCGTCAAGCAGACCATATCTACCCTTATCCTCTTGTTGAGTGAATTCTATTAGTTTTACATTTGGTATGGAATCTATGTTTGAAGGTAATTCTTCCCTGTTTATATTTTCAATTATTATTATTTGATCTTCTCCGTGATTATTAACTAGGTAATCAAAAAATCCCTTTCTAACATTTAGCGTTTGCTCTATTCCGTTAGGCATTATTAGGCCATGCAACGGAGAGTCTATTAAGTAAAAGTGTGGGTTTTTAATAGCGTTATCGTTAATATATTCCCTTAAGGAGAGTACAAGTAATGAGTTTAACAACGCTCTATAGCCTTTACCGTGAGTTTTCTTTGGTACACCATTTACCTTAATATCAAATGTCGACATATCAAATTCTGCCGACTCGATGGGATTAAAGTTGCACTTTCTTAGCAAAGATAAGTATGTTTCACTTATTTTTGTAACAAAATCAGAGGAGAATAATTCTTTAGGTTTGAATTGAGTAGGTGTATCAACAGTTTGATCTAAGTGAATCAAATCATTTTCGTAGCTTTCTAGTATTGAATTGATTAACCTCAAATCATTTGTTGCTTGTATAAATGATGTATATTTCTCGATTTTTTGTAATATTGATGATTTCTGAGGCTTTAACTCGCTATTGATAGTGTTCTGAATTGTATTTCTTTGTGCTTGTAATTGCTCAAGCCCAATAGTGAAATTAGCTATTTCTGTTTTAACATCATTTATTGTAAGTGAGAGGTCCTCGCTATTAATTAATATCTTTTTCACCTCTGCTTGAGAAGCTTCAAGATACGAATCTTCTTGTTTTTCATTCATTTGATTATCGCAGAATGGGCAATAAACTGGTGTTTCGTGTTTGTGAATAATGGTTTCTCCCTGAACTACAAAACCTAACCTTTCAATATCAGCAATATACTGTGATTCCAGTGCTTTATATCTACTAAGTAATAGATTTTTACCTCTTAATTGATCCTCGACATTGATTATTTTATTGCCATATTCCCTAAGAGATTTAATGGAATCGCTAATCAGTTTATTTGTATCTTCAAGTTCTTTCTGGAGATTATCTACTAAATTAGTGATATTTTCAAAATCTGATTGGCTATTGTTGAGTAGCTTTTCTAAATAACCTTTTTTAGCTTGCAGTTTTTCTTTATTTCCAAGAATGTATTTTTGAACGGCAGCCTTTTTTGCTGCTTTCGATTTTTTATTTTCATTAGCATCATAATCTGAAAAATCTTGTTCATAAAGAATGTACAGCAAACCCGCTAAAAATGCTGTAGCACTTTGGTTTTGCGGAGGTAGTAAAATCGGACTTTCAGTTTCTGTATTATCTTCACGAATCATAAACAGAGATTTAAGTGTTCTTAGTGAGAATCTTTGTGTCTGACCATCAGCGTTATATGGAATCATTAACGACGGTGAAATATCCAACAACTCAGAATAAAAATCACTAATGTTGTTTTCCTTACCTTTAGTCTTGTATATAGATTCCCCAGTTTCATCTATGACGGTTATTATTGAATCGCCAATCTTTCTCGTAACAGTAACGTTTGATAACCCTTTTCTTAACTCCATAGATACTGTGTCATATCCAATTGAAGGATCAAAAGGGACATTGTTTTTGTCCGCACCGAGTAAATAGTAAATCGACTTAAATATATAAGATTTACCTGTATCGGATGGACCTGTTATTAATGTTAAGCGTTCACCAAAATCAACTGTTGAGACACCCTTGGATCCTGAGATTATAAGCTTATTTATATGAAGTCTTCCCATAGATTACTACTCCTTATTTATGGATTGTTTTGTTGCGTATCTAACTAATTGAGCATCTGATAGACCATGTGTTTTCTGGATTATGATTTTGACTGTCTCACTATACTTACGATGATAATCGGTATCTAAAGCATTACAAATATTTTTACCATCCTCGTTAATAGAGTAATAGAAACCATTTGAACTTTTTTCTGCTTTAACTAATCCTTTTGTTACTAAGCTCTTTAAAGATCGATTGACTAGGGTTCGACGAGAAGCTATTTCGCTAAAATTGTATGAACTATCTCCATGAAGGTTTTCTTCTGTAAATTTATAATTCTTACCATATGTTGTAAATAAATCCATAGTGGTTATGTAATCTAGAGAAACAGAATCCCGTACAACCGCTAATATAGATAAAATTCTTAGATTAACCTCAAGTTCTGAATTAAATATCTGTGTCATAGTCAACCACCCATTCAATCTTTCCATCGTTAACTAGCATATGAACCATGCCTTGTTTTTCTTTAGGTCCAATTAATCCATTGTTGTTTCTCATTAAATAGCTTTTACTGAATGAGACGACTGTTACATGTTTCATGGTGTTATCGACTCTTTCAAGAGCATTTTTGCATACTTCAAGTATGGTGGTTTGAATTCCTGATAAAGCTTCACTTTTGGCATTATTGAATTCAAGTTCTCCATCAATATAGATATCTCTAATTTGGTGTAATACACTTTCAGCACTGAAGTAGTTTTCTCTTTGAAATTTAAAATGTTGTGTGTATCTTGGGTGCATTGTTCTTAGGTCATCTATTGAGATTGGTCCAAGTTTTTCTGATTGTGAATAGACTCGTAGAAGAGCTTCAATATAAGGAACTTCATTTAATTCAATCTTTGTTGTTGGTATCAATTCAGGAAGTAAATCAACAGTTTTCCCACCAATCATAACTCTACTCCCACCTAAAAATGTAGAGCTGCGAATAGAGGTCGATGGTGGAACATTAATAATATAGTACAAAATTGTGTCTAGCACTCCTGTGATTCCTTGCTCAAAATTATCGATGTCAATATCAAAATGAGACGAAGCAAATTGTAAAATCATCCCCATTCTAGCATCAATTGAAAGGTCTTCACAGAAAGTTTCAAAAGTCATGAAGTCAATATTTGCCTTAATGAAAGAAGCATATTTTAATGGGAGTTGTTCAGACCCGTTGTAAATTTTACGACAAAAATCATCCTTTAATTCATCAATAGGATTATCGCTTGTTAGAGGTGATATAAAAGCATTCAAATATGTTCTTACTTTATCACCTAAAGATATTCTTCCTGAGCCAGAACCACTTTGTACTTTATAATTCAAATATTGATCAAGTATTGAAAAAAAATGACTCAGTTTCATCTTGTGATACCTCCTTAAAGCGGAGCTAGATATCCACTCCGAGTAACTCCGATTTGAAAATTGATAATGATTTAGAATACAGTTGTAATAATTGAAAAAGCAACCTTTCCTTTATTATATCAAAAAACTTGATATTCAAAAAGCATGAATTCAAATTATAAGTTTGAGCTTGCGAAATTCAAGTTCGATATTGATGTGTTTACCCATTTCTAGACTGGGTGTTCGCAAAAACACATCTCAAATTAAATACAGCAGATTAGACCTTTGCGAGGAAAAACCTGCAAACTGAAATGGAGTTATTTAATTAACCATTCTTTTTGCGACGCCCTAAAACGGTCACTTCTGCAAAAAAACGGTACCTCCTTTCAGTGATTTCAAAAAATCTGAACGGAGGTATTTCTTTATGAAACTACGCAAAACAGCAAACTCGAAAAGAACAATGTACACTTACTTATTTGAAAATGGCGACAAGGTAATCCTAGAACCAGGAGTATCTACAACTATTCGTGCAACAGGTTATAGAGAGATTCAAGTCGATGAAACAATCACTGAAATTACAATCAAGCAACTGCATCAAATGGATGATGCTCAAATAAGAGCAGACCTTAAGTATATCAACTGCGAGGACAACCAAGAACGACAAGCACGCATCGCTAATAAGAAAAAGTGGGCAGCTGAACATCCAGACGAACCCAATCCTTATGACAAGCCTAAAAGAATCATCAATCTTGATGCTTTTAGCGAAGATGAGAATGCTCAGGAAGACAAAAACAAATTATTATGTGAAGCTTCTTTACTTGCCCACGATGAAGATGCTGATTATTACGAGGACAAGATTGAATTGATCCGCAATTACGTTTATACCTTACCTAAATCAATGCAAGAGATATTCGACCTTATCTATATACAAGAATTAACGCAAGCAGAAGTATGCGTGAAGCTAGGACTCTCCAAAAGCACTGTGTCGGAACGTGTAAAAACACTCGAAAACAAAATAAAAAAACATTTTTCAGAAAAACCCGAACTTTACTAAAAAAATGCGGACTTAGATATAGAAGGCAATGAGCCCTTCTAGAAAGAGGTTAAACCATGAAAGACAAATGGCACAAGGTTCGCATCAACTTGGTGGACCAAGACGATGTGAGCAACAACGTAATTGAGTCAGTGGTCGAGCACTTTCCGAAAAAACTATTTAACAAGTTATTCGGTAAGAAAAGAGGCGTCTTGATCATTGCTCCAAGTGATTCTGTGACAGGAATCGAAATCCATGAAAGTGTAGGTGAGAAAAATGCTGGCACCAAAAACTCATAGTAGAAAGTACAGCCCAAGTAAAAGTAGTATTTGGTTGAACTGTCCACTTAGCACCTTGCTGAATGATGGTTCAAGCCAGGAGACGAATCCACAAGCTGAGTTTGGGACACAGTGTCATGAATTAGGAGCTGCACTTATTAGTCAGTCACTTAATTTGATTGATTATGACAGCGAAGTTAAGCCGATTCAGGACGTC
Organism: Acholeplasmataceae bacterium; assembly: GCA_003518475.1. Lineage (GTDB taxonomy): Bacteria > Bacillota_I > Bacilli_A > Acholeplasmatales > Acholeplasmataceae > Peloplasma. Next base: position 7,780 of record DOYO01000081.1, on the reverse strand, counting down.
ATCAAAGAGCTGGACATGTATTCAGAAGAAATGCAAGAAATCGCTGATGGGTATGCAGATTTTGTCATCCAAGCGATCGAGTTTGAGAGAAAGCGATCCGATGATGAACCTCTCATTGTTATCGAGCAACACCTGGACATGGATTTTGATGAAGATGCTGGTGGCACACTTGACTGCGGCATGATCTCATCTGTGGATGGCGGCACACTCACTGTGATTGACTTAAAGACTGGTCGTGGTCCCGTGTATACGTTTGATAGTGAGACTGGTCAGTTTAATTCACAACTTGGTATCTATGCTCTCTATTTCTATAAGGCTTTCAAGGATATCTACCCAGTGAAAAAGGTAAGAATTATTATTTACCAACCGGTGATAAACAACACAAACGAGTATGAAATGCCGATTGAGAAGCTACTCGAGTTTGAAGCCAACGTACTGCTTCCAGCTGTTGAAAGAACAAAGGTCGATACTCCAGAAGCGAAAGTTGGCAAGTATTGTCGATATTGTGCAGGTAAAGCCATCTGTGCCAAACGAGCGGAAGCCAATATTGAAGTCATTAAAGAGATTAAGAAACCTGCAGTCACTTTGACAGATGCCGAGATTGAACTATTCCTTCCAAACCTTGATGAACTTATCCAATTTGCAGAAGACATCAAAGAGTTTGCACTCAAGAAGGCGATGAATGGACATAAGTGGTCAAACTACAAGCTTGTTCAATCCAAAGGGTCAAGAAAGATTTCTGACGAAGATTCCGTGGTTAAGGTTTGCGAAGCATCAGGTATTGACCCATATGCTCCTAGAAAAGTAGCAGGCATCACGGAGCTCACAAAGCGTATAGGAAAAGACAAGCTCAACGAACTGATTGGACCATACATCACCATGCAATCAGGCTCCATCGTTTTAGTACCCAAAACCGACCCTCGTGAAGAGGTCACCATTATTGAAGAAGGAGATATTAACAAATGCTAAACATCATTGAAGGAAAAGAAAAGCGACCACTGAAAATCGTGGTGTATGGACCAGAGGGGATTGGTAAATCAACCTTTGCAAGTCAGTTCCCTGACCCACTATTTATAGACACCGAAGGTGGAACAAGCAATCTAAACATCAGACGTATCAAATGCAACAAGTCATGGAATGAACTTATCGCAATCGTTAAGGAAATCCATGACAACCCAACCATCTGCAAGACAGTCATACTCGATACTGCGGATTGGTCAGAATTCTTGTGTATTAACGCAGTCTGTGAGAAATACCGAAAGAACAATATCGAGGACTTTGGATTTGGTAAAGGGTATGTCTACTTGCTTGATGAATACTCGAAACTGCTCTCACTTTTAGATCAACTCATCGAAGTCGGAATAAACGTAGTCATTACTGCTCATGCGAAACCCAGAAAGTTTGAACTCCCTGAAGAGCAAGGTGCCTTTGACCGTTATGAGATGAAACTCACCAGACAAGTTGCCCCGCTCATTAAGGAATGGTGTGACGCTCTATTCTTTGTGAACTACAAGATTTATGTTGTCACGACTGAGAACAACTCGAAAAAAGCTCAAGGTGGAAAACGTGTTTTATATACCACACATAATCCTACCTATGATGCAAAAAACAGATTCAACTTGCCAGAAGAGTTAGAGCTCAACTTCGCATCGATCCAACACCTATTCGAAGATGTAAAACCCAGAAAAGATGTCGTGCGATTTCCTGACCCACGAGAAATCACAAGCGTAACTGTTGTTGAAAAGCTGAACAAGATGATGGTGGAAGCAAGTATCACCGAAGCAGAACTTCAAAAGGTAGTTGCAGTTAAAGGACACTATCAAGAAACAGAACCCATTGCCAATTATTCGGACGATTTCATCACTAGATGGATCATCCCAAATTTTAAGAAGATCATCGAATCTATCAAAAATAATAAAGGAGAACAATAATCATGATGGAAAATAAAGATATGTTAATGGATTGGAATGACTCGATTGAAACCGATGGACAGGAGTATGTGTTATTGCCAGAGGGTGATTACAACTTTACTGTCACACACTTTGAACGTGGAAGATTTAGTGGTGGACCTAAAGTACCTGCATGCAATAAGGCGACCATTACCGTTCAAGTAGAAGCAAAAGAAGGTACGACTTCAGTGAAGTTTGATTTGATTCTATACCGTACACTCGAATGGCGTATTTCAGCCTTCTTTAGATCAATCGGTCAGAAGAAGCATGGCGAGAAGTTGACGATGGATTGGAATAAAGTGATTGGCTCTAAAGGTAGAGCACATTTCAAACAACGTTCATATACCAATCAAAATGGTGAAGAGAAATTTGTCAATGATGTCGACCGTTTCATCGATTACAACGAAGAAAACTTTCTTCCTGACGATCTCCCATTCTAAAGGAGGTCTCTCATGGAACTAAGACCTTATCAAAACGAAGCTGTTCAAGCAATTAGAAATGAGTGGAAAGATGGCAGGCAAAAGACGCTATTAGTTCTCCCTACTGGAACCGGAAAGACAGTTGTATTTTCAAAGGTTGTTGAAGAAGAGACTCAAGATGGTAGTAAAGCCCTCATCCTAGCACATCGTGGTGAATTGCTCGATCAAGCGTCTGTTAAGTTAATGGAAACTAGTGGATTGGATTCAGCTTTGGAAAAGGCTGAGTCCAGCTCCATTGGTTCAAAGAAAAAAGTAACGGTTGCATCTGTTCAGACTTTATCGCAAGAGAAACGACTCACTAGTTTTTCTAAAGACTATTTCAAGACAATCGTTGTCGATGAAGCCCATCATACCATGAGCGATACGTATCAACGTATCCTTACCCACTTTGATGGTGCCAATGTACTCGGTGTTACTGCAACTCCTGATCGCTCAGATCAGAAAAGTTTAGGGAAATTCTTCGATTCAAAAGCCTACGAATATTCCCTTCATCAAGCCATAAGAGAGGGTTATCTCTGCCCTGTAAAAGCACAGATGATACCACTCGAACTGGATATCCATAACGTAACAGTATCAAATGGTGACTACGCTGTGGGTGAAATAGGTTCAGCATTAGAGCCCTACTTAAATCAAATCGCACTTGAGATGCTGAAGTACTGTAAAGGTCGAAAAACGGTCGTTTTCTTACCGTTAGTGAAGACATCTCAAAGGTTCTGCGAACTACTCAATTTGCATGGTATTAAGGCCGCTGAAGTCAACGGTAATAGCAAAGACAGAGATGAAATCTTAGCCGACTTTGAAGCCGGTGAATACGATGTGTTGTGTAATTCCATGCTCCTTACTGAAGGTTGGGATTGCCCAGCGGTGGATTGCATTATTGTTTTAAGACCTACCAAAATCAGAAGTCTTTATCAACAAATGGTCGGTCGTGGTATGCGACTTGCACCAAATAAGAAAGAACTCCTCTTGCTTGACTTCCTATGGATGACTGAACGTCACGATTTGTGTAGACCATCAGCACTCATTTCCAAAGACGCTGACCTTGCAAAACGCATCGACCAGAAGATGATGGATAGAGAAAGTGGCATTGATTTACTCTCCGCTGAACTGGAAGCAGAAAACGATGCTATCAAGGAACGTGAAGATGCTCTGGCAAGAGAACTCGCAGCTATGCGTAGAAAACAACAAAAACTTGTCGATCCAATTCAATATGCATTTTCTATTGCTGCTGATGACTTGGCGAATTATGAACCTTCATTCGCTTGGGAAATGGCACCTGCAACATCAAGACAACTCGAATACCTAGAAAGACATGGTATCTACCCTGACTCAGTTTCGAACTGTGGATTAGCAAGCTTACTCATTGAAAAGTTAAAGAACAGACAAGTTGAAGGACTCGCAACACCAAAACAAATCCGCTTCTTGGAACGCTATGGTTTCATTCATGTTGGTATGTGGGCATTTGATGCTGCTAGCAAAATGATTACTCGTATCGCAGAAAATAGATGGATGTTACCAAGAGGTGTCAGTGCATCGAGCTATCAACCATAGGAGGATTTAAATGGACAATATCGTAGAAGCTTTAAAACACATTGAAGTATCAAACACAACCTATGATGAATGGCTGATTATCGGTATGGCATTGAAAGCTGAAGGATATGACGTTTCAGTATGGGATGAGTGGAGTAAAAACGATTCACGCTATAAAACCGGTGAGTGCGAAAGGAAATGGAGGAGCTTTAACGGCTCCTCTAATCCCACAGCTGGTGGAACCATTATTAAAATAGCCAAAGATTCTGGTTGGGAACCTCGTGGTGGGTTTTTGGAATGGGACGATATTATTGAATACGATGGTGATGGTATGATCTATGATCCAAAATCTGAAAAGAAACCAACTGAACAACTCATCACTTATCTTGAAACTCTATTCAAAGATGATGAATATGTTGGCTATGTAACAAACGATGTTTGGAAAGACAGTGAAGGCAAATGGAAACCAGATAAAGGACAGTATGATCGCACAGCTAAGGAGTTGATCGACTTACTCAAAAAGTATCCTGATGATATCGGTGCTGTCGTGGGGGATTGGAAAGATGAATGTGGTGCTTGGATAAGATTTAATCCAGTCGATGCTTCAGGCGTTAAGAATGAAAACATCACACGATTTACCTATGCTTTAGTCGAGTTCGATACCATTCCTGTTTCAGAACAAGATGCAATTTATCGCAAGTACGAGTTACCCATCGCTTGCTTAGTTCATAGTGCAGGCAAAAGCCTACATGCAATCGTTAAGGTAGATGCATCGGATTACGAAGAATATCGAAAACGAGTGGAATACTTGTATGGTTTTCTTGAGAAAAAGGGGCTGAAAATCGATACAGCAAATCGAAATCCTTCAAGACTTTCAAGAATGCCAGGTGTCACAAGAAATGGAGTGCTCCAAACCTTAGTTGATTCAAATATTGGACGACTCAACTGGAATGAATGGGTTGATTTCACTGAAGGGATTAATGATCAATTACCGAGTTTTGAATTTATGGATGTCCCTTTAGCAAATCCACCAGCAGTACCGCCTGAACTGATAAAAGGCATCGTACGAGTCGGCCATAAAATGCTCATATCAGGTTCATCCAAAGCAGGTAAAAGTTTCCTATTGATGGAATTAGCAGTTGCTCTATCTGAGGGTATAAAGTGGCTTGGTTTTCAGTGTAAAAAGTCCAAAGTACTCTATATTAATCTTGAAATTGATCGACCAAGCTTTATTAATCGTTTTATCGAAATCTATAAGGCCATGAAACTACAACCTAAACATAGCCATGACATTGCCATTTGGAACCTTAGAGGTGAAGCGATGCCACTTGATAAACTTGTACCCATCCTTGTAAGAAGAATCAAGAATCAAGGCTTCGATGCAGTCATCATAGACCCTATCTATAAAGTCATTACAGGTGATGAAAATAACGCTTCTCAGATGGGTGCTTTTAGTAACCAATTCGACAAGATATGTAAAGAAGCCGGTGTTTCAGCGATTTATAGCCATCACCATTCCAAAGGAGCTCAAGGTTTCAAAAAGGCGATGGACAGAGCTTCAGGATCTGGTGTTTTTGCTCGTGATCCAGATGCACAGCTAGACATGATTCAACTAGAAACCACTGATGAATTTATGGCTCAGTATGCTGATGTTCAAACGGCAACAGCCTGGCGACTAGAGAGTAGCTTACGTGAGTTTTCGAATTTTAAGCCAGTGAACTTCTGGTTTGAATATCCGCTCCATCGAGTAGATGATAAAGGGATTCTTTTAAAGCACTACGCTGATGGTGACCCTAAAGCAAATCTAGAAAAAAGTGGCAAAAGAACTCAAACACCGGAATCTAGAAAAGACGAATTCGATGCTGCTTTTGATATAAACAAGCAGGATGACAATACATGTTTAGTATCAGTATTAGCAGAATATTTAGGAGTTACTGATCGAACAATCCGAAAACGTGTAACAGAGTTTGAAGATGATTACATCAATAATCATGGTGTGATTTCTATAAGAAAATCCGAAGTGGAATAAAGGAAAAATGACTAGTTCCGTCTTAAAATTTGGAATTTGGAATATAGGAAAAATCTTCCTTTGTTCCGTTTTAGACAAAAGTGGAATATAGGGCTTATATATAGGTATGTTCCATTACCGCTGACGCATCGTTTGTAGGATAGGGGATTTAGTGACCCCTATCCCAAACAAATGCATCATCGTCAGCACTTGCCTTTCTTCACTAAAAAAAATCAAAAAAAGGAGAAACCGATGAAAATATTCCTACTACTAGATCCGCCAACAATAACAGCTCAACAAAACAAGGTTGCTCTTGTTAACAATAAGCCTGCGTTTTATAAACCTGAAAAATTGAAGCAAGCAAGAAAAGAACTAATTACACATTTAAAACCATTCAAACCAAATGAGCCGATGAGGGATGCCATTCAACTTGATGTTATATGGAGATTTCCAAAAGGCAAAAGACATAAGCACTTTGAGTGGAGAGTAACAAAGCCTGATACTGATAACCTACAGAAGATGCTCAAAGACTGTATGACTGAAGTGGGGTTTTGGATAGATGATGCTCAAGTGGTTGTGGAGCATGTTGAAAAGATGTGGTCAAATGATCCAACTGGTATCTCGATTGAAATCAATATGCTCAGTAAATTGAAAGAAGATGAGAGTTGATGAAGGAGGAGTTGAGATGGATGTTAAGCAATACCTAAGTAGATATCACTACTTGGAATTAGACATAAAACACATGCAAGACGAAATAAAAGAATACAAAAGACTTGCGAACTCAATTCCTGGCATGAACTTTGATGCTATACGTGTGGATGGAACAAGAAGTCTTGACGCACCCTTCACAAAGTGGATTCATAAGGCTTTGGAAAAGGAACTTCAAATTGCTGACTTTAAGAAACAACTACAACAAGTTAAATGTGAAATCATATCAGTTATTGACAAACTTGGTGACACTGAACATAAAAAACTACTCATCTATCGTTATATAGATTGGGAAAGTTGGAACGTAATAGCAAATAAGATGTATATTTCGTTGTCAACTTTAAAAAGATGGCATAAAATTGCTCTTCAATCTATATTATTTGAATAATTAATTATATAATAAAAAAAGTGGTCGAACTTTGACCACAAAAATTTAAAAAGGAGGGAGAATATTATGAAGAAACTTTCAAGTGTTCTTCCCAATCTTGTAGCAGTAGTGTGATTTTGAGTTGTGTTTCCATTTAGCAGCTTTACACTAAGTCTACTTTGAGTTGGGATTTCAGGAACTTTAATTCTTATTGGTGTATCAATGTATATACTGATTACAAAAAAAGAATAAGAGAAATCTAGAGTGGTGAAGTTCTTAGCCACTCACTTTTTTTAGGAAAATGCATTGGACTTACTAAAAATTTAGGTGGTCAATGTATAATATAGAAGTAATTAATCGATAATAAAATATGACGAAAGTTAGGGGAAGATTATGAATAAACCAACAATATTACTTATAAGATGGTCTTGGGACAGTAACCAAGAGAAAAAATCTGGTAGAGCAACTGTTATAGTGACCTATCCAGATATGTATCAAAGACAAAAAACATTTAACTTTGTTATTGGTGAAGAAGTCGAAATTTATGGTCATTATTATCTAGTTTCCTTAGACTATCGTAGTAATCCAAAATTCGTATGATATTGAACCACTTTGAACCTCTGTGAACCATTGAGAATCTGTCAAGGGTGTGTTAAGATTAAAATGTACAAAGGTGTAGCCACAAGGCAACATATCATGGAATACTGGCTTTAAAACCAGCCTAGAAATAATGAGAATT
>DOYO01000017.1:13618-18176 GCA_003518475.1 Acholeplasmataceae bacterium | reverse complement strand
CTATTCCTATCGATCTCTACAAAACATGGGATGAAACCATTCAAGATGATGCCATTGCCTACCTGATTGAAGATTACGATTTAAGTCTTTCCTTTGAAATTGTTCAGAAGATTAAAAAGATGATTCTATCCAATCGTCCTAACCAAACATATCGTTTATCTAAAAATTGTGAATTCGTCAAGTCATATAATAAAGCATCTATCAAGACATACAAACCCATTTCTAAAGTCAAATATGAACTTAAAGAGGGTGAGAATAAACTGGAAAATATGGCTATTTTCACATTATTATATAAATCAAATGCCATTACTGAAGAATTCTCTAAATTATGTTATAATAAATTAGCGTTTCCACTACGGCTAAGACATAGGGAAGACGGAGATCTGCTCACATATGATTACGGTCATAAAAAGCTTAAAAAGCTATTGATTGATCTCAAAATATCGAATGAAGATAGAAATAATTTGTGGGTTTTAACTGATAGTGATAATCAAATCCTGTGGGTCCAAAACCATTACGTCAACCAAACACTTGGTCAAGAAAAAGAAATCTATTTCAAGGTTAAAGAGGTAAAACCAAATGCACAATGATATCGCTGAAATCTTAGTTTCAGAAAAACAAATCAAGGATATTTGCAAAACACTCGGTAAGCAACTCACNNCTTAAGGGCTGTGTTCCTTTTCTCTCCGATCTATCCAGACAAATCGACCTGAATTTCGATATGGCTTATATGTCAGTGAGTAGTTATCATGGAGGCATTTCATCCTCTGGGGACGTAAAAATCAAGATGGACTTGGATATTTCCATCAAGGATCGAGACGTGTTGATCGTTGAAGACATCGTCGATACGGCAAACACCATCGTGACCATCGTTGAACTATTCAAACACCGAGGCGCTTCTTCTGTCAAAGTCTGCACGCTTTTAGACAAGCCTGAAGGAAGATTGAAACCCTACCAGCCTGATTATATCGGAATTGTAATTCCAAAAGCATTTGTCGTCGGTTACGGACTAGATTATGACGAGTATTATCGCAATCTGCCTTATGTAGGCGTATTAAAACCAGAAGTATACAGCAGAAAATAAAAGAGGGGTATCTATATGAATCAAAACCCAAACAGACCAGATCAAAAGAAAAAAATCGATTATCGTAAAAAACCCGATTATCTAATCATGCTTTTCACCCTTGTCATCGTGATCGGGGTATTTCTATTCCTGAGGGATGCGCTTCAAGGTGAAGTTCAGGAGTTAACAACTTCAGAAATTCAAGATGCAGCAGATCTCGGACATATCGAATCGATTGAATATTCGCTTATCGGCGGAGATAACTTCGACTTGGTTCAGGTCAATGGAAAAATCTACGATCAACATAAAGCCTTATACAATAATATCGTTGGATTTGAACGCATCATGCGTATCGATGAAGCAGCAGAAATTCTGTTAATCGTTGATGGTTACGGTGGAACAACCGCAGTCGTCGCTAAATCCGGTATCACCATTTGGACCGTTCTCATCAATTTAGTCCCAATGATTTTAGTGCTTGTCATTTTGTTCATCATCTTCAAAAATGCGAACAATCAGAATAGCAAAGCATTCGACTTCGCTAAAAATAGAGCAAAATTAAACCGTGAAAAATCAGTAACCTTCAAGGATATTGCTGGTTGTGACGAAGAAAAACAAGAAATGGAAGAATTAATCGACTTCCTGAAAGCTCCTAAAAAATATATCGACATGGGTGCTAGAATTCCTAAAGGCGTTCTCCTCGTTGGTGCTCCAGGTACAGGTAAAACCTTACTTGCAAGAGCTGTATCCGGCGAAGCCAATGTTCCCTTCTTCTCGATTTCCGGTTCCGACTTCGTAGAAATGTTCGTCGGTGTCGGTGCTTCACGTGTGCGTGATTTATTTAAGGTAGCGAAAGAAAACTCCCCATGTATCATTTTCATTGATGAAATTGATGCAGTAGGTCGTCAACGTGGCGCAGGCTTAGGCGGCGGACACGATGAAAGAGAACAAACACTAAACCAATTACTCGTTGAAATGGATGGTTTCACCACCAACATGGGTATCATCATCATGGCAGCTACCAACCGTCCAGACGTGTTGGACCCTGCACTACTCAGACCAGGCCGTTTCGATAGACAGATCACCATCAGCTTGCCGGATGTCAGAGGTCGTGAAGCGATTCTAAAAGTTCATGCAAGAAATAAGAAACTAGATCCAAAAATCAAATTAAGCGATTTCGCAACCAGAATCCCAGGATTCAGCGGTGCGGATATCGAAAACTTATTAAATGAAGCAGCACTTCTCGCAGCACGCGACAACCGCACGCTGATCAGTGATGTCGATATGGGTGAAGCCATTGACCGCGTCATGATGGGACCTGCTAAAAAGAGTAGAAAATATTCCCCTGAAGAAAAGAAAGTCGTTGCGTATCACGAAGCAGGCCATGCCGTCATCGGCATTAAGCTTGAGGATGCGAACGTTGTTCAAAAGGTTACTATTATTCCAAGAGGACGCACAGGCGGTTATAACCTGATGGTTCCACTCGAAGAAAAGTTCCTTGAAACCAAAAAAGGCTTGATTGCCAGAATCACTTCCTTCCTTGGTGGCAGAGTTGCTGAAGAAATCGTATTTGACACCGTAACAACAGGCGCATATAACGACTTCCAGAATGCAACTTTAATCGCAAGAGCGATGGTTACCGAATATGGAATGAGCGATTTAGGTCCAATCCAATACGAATCATCCGGCGGAAATGTCTTCTTAGGCAGAGATTACTTCAAAGAAAAGAACTTCTCCGACCAGGTTGCACACGAAATCGATAAGGAAGTCAGACACATTATTACACAATGCTTCGAAAAAGCTAAGAATATTATTGAAACGAACCGTGAACTATTAGACTTGATTGCGCATTATCTCGTTGAAGTTGAAACACTCACGAAGGCCGACATTGATGAAATCGTATCTACGGGCAAATTATCCTGGTGGAACGATAAAAAAGAATCAGAAAAAAATGCGGCTTGATAAATATTTAAAAGTCGCTCGAATCATCAAGCGGAGAACTGTGGCAAAGGAAGCAGCTGAAAAAGAAAAGGTTGAAATCAATGGCAAACTTGCCAAACCTTCTTCTGCTGTGAAGGAAAATGATGTATTAACCCTGCATCTGGGTCAAAAAATCATTAAAGTCAAGGTGACTTCGATTGAGATGAAGAGAGACCAGCTCATGTACGAGCTTTTAGAAGAAGAAAAACAGCCATAACTTACATTATGGCTTTTCTTATGATATAATATCATGGATTAGGAGGTCTATTCTATGTATCCAGAAGACTTAAAAGAGCAGCAAATTGTGCGTAGAGAAAAGGCACAGGACTTAAAAAATAAAGGAATTGAACCATTTGGACAGAAATATGTTCGTACGCATTCCTCAAAGGATCTTTTTGATTTATTTCAAAATGACGACCATGACACGCTTGAACAAAAGCATGTAGAGGTATCGATCGCAGGACGTATCATGTTGAAACGTGGTCAGGGCAAGGCAGGCTTCATGAATCTTCAAGATCGTGATGGCCAAATTCAGGTATACGTGCGTCAAGACAATATCGGTGAAGATTCATATGAAGTATTTAAAGCATCAGACTTAGGGGATATCGTTGGTGTCAAAGGTATCGTTTTTAGAACGAAGACCAATGAACTAACTGTAAAAGCAACCAAGTTCACCCATCTGACCAAGGCATTAAGACCTCTACCTGACAAGTTCCACGGACTACAGGACAAGGAAGAAGCCAGACGCCGGAGATATGTGGATTTGATTGTGAATGAAGAAGCCAAAAGAGTTGCCATCACCAGACCAAAAATCATCAGATCCATTCAAAAATTCTTTGATAATAAAGGCTTTATCGAAGTGGAAACACCTGTACTTCACAGCATCCTGGGCGGAGCTGCAGCTAGACCGTTCGTTACCCACCACAATACATTGGATATGGACTTCTATCTTAGAATCGCTACCGAACTGCCATTAAAGAGATTGATTGTCGGCGGCTTGGAAGCTGTTTATGAAATTGGAAGACTATTTAGAAACGAAGGCATGGATGCCAAGCATAATCCAGAGTTCACAACCATTGAAGCATATCTCGCATACGCGGATATGGGAGATATGATGAATCTCGTTGAAGAATGCTTGTCAACGGTAACCTTTGAAACCTTGGGAACCTATGATATCACCTTCAATGATGAAGTGATTCATATGGGACGTCCTTGGAAGCGTTGGCACATGGTCGATGCAGTTAAGGAAATGTCTGGAGTTGATTTCTGGCAGCACATGACGCTTGAAGAAGCGAAAAAGATTGCCAAGAAACATGAAATCCATGTTGAAAAACACTTTGGATATGGTCATATCGTTGAAGCCTTCTTTGAAAAGTATTGTGAAGAAGTCATCCTTCAACCAACTATGGTTTACGGTCATCCGATTGAAATCAGTCCTTTGGCTAAAAAGAACGATCAAGATCCAAGATTTACAGACCGCTTTGAATTATTTATCATGAAGTCTGAATACGCGAACGC
>DOYO01000017.1:3055-13467 GCA_003518475.1 Acholeplasmataceae bacterium | reverse complement strand
TTGTGATACAATAAAATAAAAGAGGAATCAAAATGGAACAGATTCAAGTCAGCAATCTCAAGAAATCCTATCAGAACCAAAAGATGACTTATGATGTTTTAAAGGGCATTGATTTTTCTGTTCAAGACGGCGAGTTCGTTTCCATCTGCGGTCCTTCAGGATCTGGTAAAACAACGCTCCTCTATGTTTTGGGGGGGCTTGAGCCCTATACCGGAGGTTCTGTCAAGCTTTTCAATCAAGAGCTTAAAGACTACACGGAATCCGCCAAATCCAAGATGAGATCTCAGGATATCGGATTCGTTTTTCAATTTTATAATTTAATTCCCAATCTGACAGTTTATGAAAATATATTGTTATCCGCGATATTATCCACTGGAAAAACGAAGGATAAGATCATGGAAACATTAGAAACTGTGGGGATGAAGGATTATTCAAGTTATTATCCTTATCAGCTGAGCGGCGGGATGCAACAAAGAGTCGCCATCGCGAGATGCTTGATCAATGATCCTAAAATCATCTTTGCCGATGAACCCATCGGCAGCTTGGATCACAAGAACGGCATCGCGATCATGGAGTTATTCAGAAACCTGAATCAAACCTACCATAAAACCATTTTGATGGTGACGCATAATGAAGATACGACCGTTTATGGAACCAGGACACTCCACATGCTAGATGGAAAAGTGATCAAAGATGAACAGAACACTTGACCGTCTGAGATTCTCATTCCGTTTCGCTTATAAAAATATTATTCATTTCAAGCTGCGTTCCATTCTTTTGATTGTAACTTTCATTGCTTTATTTTCATCGTTGATGCTGGGAATTTCAACTAAACCGTTTATCCAAGCTTATTTCTATGGAGAACTTGAAGAACGGTATCAAGATATAGATTTAACGATGGCAACAACCCTCAATGGAAACTTGAGGTATTTTTCAATTACACAACTCAAAAATTACGAAGATCCTGAGGATTTCATTGAAGATTATATGCCGTTTTTTGAAATGGATGCCTTGATCGGGGTTGGAGATACCAAGGTGTATGTGAAGACGATGGCATCATCGCTAGCTATGTTTAACAAGGTTTCCAATGGATCAACGATTGAAAGTGTTGAATTGAATGGAGAATTGGTGTTCATCACTTCTAGCATGGCCGAATCCTATGATTTAAGCGTTGGAGGCTCCCTCACTTTATATGTCGGTTCATCCAATCACATCTATCAAATCGCAGAAATCATCGAGGATGGCGGTCTCTTTCAAGGTGAAACGATATTCATCAACAAATCTGAAAATCTTTCATTCTTCTTGTCTGCATTAAATCCAGCATTAGGTGGTCTTCCTTCTTCTTTGATGGAAAACATTTATAATAAAGTCTATTTTGAGTTGAGTGATGAAGTCACAGTCCTAGAAGCTATAGAAACAATTCAATCCATTTCACCTTATGACACATTGAGTTTTGAAGAATCCATCGATGTTGCTGCGCTCAATCAATTGATCAATCGAAGCGTATCCGTATTCAATTTGGTCATTTTGATTGTCATTTTAGCTGTTCTTCTCGTGATGCAAACCACATTCTTGCTTTATTACGATGAAAAACGTAAATCCTTCGCAGTCATCAGTCTTTTAGGTGGAAAGAAAAGATTCTCCTACTCAGTGATTCTGATTGAAATGATTATTTTCATTTTCATCTCGACAGTTCTTTCCGTCCTGCTCTCTAACTTCGTCATCAAGCTTGGCTTGCGATATATCGGTTCGACATCTGGCTATCAGCTAAATAGGGAATCCATCCTACTCAGTGTGATCGTCGCATCATTCCTCTTTATCTTCACTTCGCTCTATTATTTCTATTATTTCAACAAACATTCGTCCATATCTCAGACTGTAGAATCCGTAGCAGATAAAAAACCTAGAATTTTATTTCTAGCTGGAATCGTGATGTTGTCACTGATTGGTTATGGCATTTTGAATTTGAAGGTTGTCACTGACCGGGCAAATGGAGATCAAGCAATTACAAAAGCGTTGATTTCCATCATTCTACTGTTTTCAATCGCTTTTTTGTTGATTGAGTTATCGTCAAGATTGACTGGAATTAAAGAAAAGGCTTTATCGTTCTCCCTTCATTTGAAAATATTGTTATCTAAAAAATCATTTTATCAATATACAGCAGTTCTGCTTGTCTGTTTCGTAAGCATTTTTTTACTGGTTTTGACCAATGAACACATGAAATACCGCATCAATTCCTATCACGAGGAATATACGCTTGATTTCGGATTGACCAATTTCGTGACCAGGTATGATCAAACCTTCCTTGAAATCGGAGAGATGGAACAAGTTGAATCTGTTTCAAAAGCAGGACTTTTCGCAAACGTTTCGTTCGCTGAAATGGATAAGAGCTTAAATCAAGTCATTTCCATCGATGCAGTTGAAATTGATAATTTCTTCAATTTGCCGATTGATCAATCATCACTTTCTTCATTATCAAGAACTGATGTATTGACGATACTTTTACCCACAAAATTCCAATATATTTATAATCTTCAGATTGGTGACTCCATCCTCTTGAACATCAGCCCGGAATTTCCGGAGGAGTCCTTTGAAATCGGCGGGTTCTTTGAGAAACAGATTGGTGATTTAGCATTCATCAATCTCCACTTATTCCCAATTTATCAGGATATCTCCTATAATTCTCTTCTAATAAATGCAGCTGACTCACCTATCTTCTTAAGAGATTTATTGATTGATTCCTATAGTAAGAACCTCGTTTACTTGATTGATTTCCAAGAACTGATTACCGATAACGCCAATGAGATGAAAAGAACCACTGAATATATGACCATCATCCTATCCGTCATCATTCTTTGTTTCATCCTGGCGATCTTCAATCATTCAATCCTGCTCTTGGGACAGATGAAAAGTGTTTACGCAAGACTGAATGTGCTTGGTTATTCTAAAAATCAATTGACAAAATTGATTCTTAAGGAGTCATTGATGATGTTCGTTATTCTTCTGTTTTCGGCTACCATCTCATTTGTCATGCTCTCCGCTCAACTCAGGGGTCTCGTCATCATTTCAGGAGATTATGAGAATATCTATTTTAGAGAATCATCCTTGATTTATGGTTGGTCGATCATCTTGGTCGTCTTCATCTTCACAAAATATTTTTACTTAAGAGGTGTGAGCGTCATTGATGCTTCCTCCGTATTAAAATCTTATTAAATAAACACATTAATTTAACTAATAAGTCGTTAATTATGCATATTTTGACAAATCATATGTATAATAATAAATGAGACAATGTACAATATAATCTTGCATTATAGACGACTAGGCATTGTTTGCTGCTTTTTTACTTATTAACTATCATAAATGAAATGATTTTGAAAGATTCAAATAGAACGAACTGCATAGGAACATCGTTTCCTACACCGCATGTTCGAAAAGGAGGATTCTATATGAGTAAGTTTCTTCGTATCGTCCTATTGTTTCTTACAGTCTTCTTGCTTGTAGGTTGCGATGAGGAAATTGCGTTGGAGTTAGACACTCCAACAAACGTAGTTGTGAATAACGGTATTGTCACATGGACCGCTGTCCCAGATGCTACAGAATACGTCGTTGTTGTTGGAACAGACAGTTATACAGTTACAACAACCACATTTGATTTGAACACATTGAATTTAGCGGGCGGTACTTATACCATCCATGTTGTGGCAAGAGCGGGTACAGAGGTTTCTCTGCCTTCCTCAACAGTTAATTATGTTCAAATATCAGTTAACTTTGATGCTCTTTATACTCAAATTCTCGCATTGATTGATCCATCCTTCGAACCAGACATGGTTGAAGAGGATTTCGAAGATGAATGGGAATATAGCAACTATTCCCGTATGTCTGCATTAGCGAACACCTATGCTCAGACCGCTATCGAACTCAATATGGCTGAAGAAGATGCAGTTGAAATGTTCACTTATGTGAAGACCATGCCAGATCGTATGGAAACTGTTGAAGGCGTCTATGACATGCAGGATGAAATCGATTCATTCTTTGCATTTGAAATG
Source organism: Acholeplasmataceae bacterium (assembly GCA_003518475.1). GTDB lineage: Bacteria > Bacillota_I > Bacilli_A > Acholeplasmatales > Acholeplasmataceae > Peloplasma. Next base: position 9,418 of record DOYO01000017.1, on the reverse strand, counting down.
ACTTCTGAAGAAATGGCAACCATGATTGTTGAATTGGCATTGGTGGGAATCGAGATTGCTATTGAAGATATGGAAGCCAATTCATTAAATAGAGCTACCGAACTCGCGCTCTTAATCAATCAGGTTAATGCATACACTTTGGATACGAACGCTATGACTGTTTATAACGAATTAGCTTTCTATGCATCACCCGAAGAACTTGTACTTCTTGATTCATTCTTTGATGGTGAATACGATGATACCTATTATGTAATTTGGCAGATCAACAGCATCGCTTATGAATTGACTTATAATTATGAATTTCATAATCCTGATGAATATCTGATGTCTTATGATCCATACATCGTATTGTTCTATAATTTGCTATTGGAAGCTAAGATTGCCGATGATATGACTGCTCATCAATTATTCATGATGGGTAATCCTCTACAAAGCCTTGAAAACTTAGTTCAAATGAAGAACAGCATCATGTATTATACAGAAGACATTGCAAGAGATGAAGAAAACCTATTAAATCTTGCTGAGCTTCTTGCATTCATCACACTTGAAAAACAAATGGTTCTTGATTCTGTTGAAGGTGTCATTGAATATGTCACCTTGGTTTATGATACAATTCCAGCAACAGTGTTCACACTTCTNNGTGAATGTGCTTCAAACCACACTCCCAAGCATTGAAGATTTCGAAAACATGTACACGATGTTGTTCCACATCGCACAAATCATGGGTGATGTCGATTTGACTGAATTGATGGGTTATGCGAACTTCTTCGCTCAAGTCGAACATGCTTCTATCGATTTAGCATTAACTCTTGTTGCTGATATCGATCAACTGATGATTGAAGACATCATGGTAATCACAGATGGCATGGTCATTCCAGGTGAAATNNTATATCCAAGATTTCATCGATGCTAACCAAGTTAAGGTTCAAACACTTGAAACCTTATTGAATAGTTCTTCTGTTGAAGAATTATTTGGAATTGCAGCTGAAAATCTATTGACTGTATTAGAAAGTGAAATGGAACCAGATGAATTTGAAATGGTTGAATTGATGGTCAATGAGCTTGTTGCTGATTATGACAATATCAAGGCAGGACTAGACGTCATTAAAGAAACTGGAATTATCATGATTGATCAATTCTTAGTAACTGAAGGCCAATTATTCCTAGATATTTATGATTTAGTCAATATGGGTAGCGGTGACTTTACTGATCCATTATTCGTTGCTGACCTAGAATCAGTCTTCGCACTCGTTGTAGAATACAACAGTTTATTAATGGGCGAAGTAACTCCAGCAAACATTGAAACTCTATTAAGAGCAATCCGTGTTCCTCTCAAATATGCAATGGTAGCAAACAGCACTGAAGTGACTTATGCTGAATTTGATGCATTATTCACAGCTATTGTCAGTGATGTAGCAACCGTCATTGGAAACATTTCAACGATTGAACAGCAGATTATGAATAGTTTGGATGCACTCAACGTTTCAACATTATTATTCAGTTCAAGTTGGAACTTGGATCCACAGTTCAATATGTTTGGTATTCTTGTCTTGGCGTTGGATCAAGCAATGACGACCACATACGAAAATCTATTCTTCGCAACTCTCGTGATTCTTTCTGATGAAATCATGAAGAATCCAACAGTTCTTGATTTGACAGGCATGTTGGTTACTGATATCGATCAGATGTTTGATATGTTGGAAGATCATTATACATTGTTGTTCCTGGATATTCATCAGGTTGCTGATTATAACTTTACAACGTTGACTCAACTCCAGGTTGATGAACTCTTGAGTATATTTGAAAGAGTTGTTCCTCAAATGGGACCAGAAGANNCGAGATACTTTTTCTTTATCTATCAATTTACTTAACGAATTTCTTAATGAGTTTCAACTTCTTCTTGGTGTAAGGAGGATATCTGAGTTCCAAATCAATCCATGTCGAACGTTTAACAACGCCTTTACTGTGGGAGAATGTCTGGAAGGTGTGATTTCCATGATATGCACCCATACCGCTTGCGCCGACACCGCCAAATGGCAGGTGATGGTTGGCGAAATGCATGATCGTATCATTGAAGGTTCCACCGCCGAAGCTTAATTGATTAATTACCTTATCTTCAAACTTCTTATTTTTACTGAAGAGATATAAAGCCAATGGCTTTTCATAATCCTTCATTTCCTTGATGAGATCATCTTCGCTATGATAGGTGATTAAAGGCAGAATCGGACCGAATATTTCTTCTTGCATGATCTTTGAATTTTTGGTGATGTTATTCAAGATGGTTGGTTCAATCTTGTCTTGATTGAATCTTCCACCGATTAAAACCTCTTCACCCTTCATCAAACCAAGTAATCTCGTGTGATGTTTTTCATTCACGATCTTCGGATAGTCTTCTGATGTCATTGGATCTTCTCCAAAGAATTCTGTGATATACATTTTTGTATATTCAATGAATTTATCCTTCAGGCTATCTTTGATCATCACGTAATCAGGAGCGATGCAGGTTTGACCTGCATTGATGAATTTTCCATACACAATGCGCTTCGCAGTCAATTTCAAGTTCGCCGTCTCATCGATAATCGCTGGGCTCTTCCCTCCAAGCTCAAGGGTTACCGGTGTAAGATTTTTAGCTGCTTGTCCCATGACAATCTTCCCTACTTGAGTGCTTCCGGTAAAGAATATATAATCATATCTTTGTTCTAATACATCCTTGCTTTCTTCAAGTCCTCCCAAGACAACTTCAACATAGTCGCTTGCAAAACAATAGCTGACAATCTTCTTGACGATNNTGGAACGGGTAATTCCATGGAGACATAATCAATACGGTTCCATATGGTTCCTGGTAAATATAGCTGGTTGCTTTAAACAAAGGAAGCGAGGTTCCAACTTTTTTTGGTTCCATCCAAGTCTTTAAATGCTTCATCACGTAGTTCAATTCTAAAAGAGTGACACCTATTTCAGTGATATATGCTTCAAATTCAGATTTATTTAAATCCTTCTTCAATGCGCTAACAATATCCTTTTCATAAAGAATAATGGCATCTCTTAATTTGTTCAGGGATTCCATCCTAAATGCATAGCTTCTTGTTTTGTCCGATTGAAAAAACGCGCGCTGACGCTTAATGAGTAAATTATAATTCATGAATATTACCTCCATGTGTCTATATGATATCATTATTTTTGGTATAATGAAACCATGTCACACCAAAGAGGTTCATATGTTTATTGTTACAGGGGCAACAGGACATATCGGAAATACAGTCGTCAGACATTTACTGGCACATCATCTTGAGGTGAGCGTGTTGATCAGAAAGATGGATGATGCATTAAAAGATCTGCCGATTGATATTCATATCGGTGATGTCTTTGATGATGCGTTTCTAGATGCTCACATCTCATCCAATGATATCGTCATTCACGCTGCTGGATACATCGATTTATTAAATAAAGATAGGCTTTTGTCTTTTAGAACCAATTATTTGGGAACCAAGAAGATTGTTGATATGTGTATTGAAAAGAAAGCAAGATTGGTTTACATCAGCTCTGTGGATGCGATTTCTAAAAGCAAGAAAGGAATTGTATCAGAGCCTAAAAAAATAAATCCCAAAGTGATGAAATACAATTATGCCATCAGCAAGGCTTTAGCAACTGAATATGTCTTGGAACATATGTCTAATGACTTGAACGGAATCATCTTATATCCTTCCGCAGTGATTGGAATCAATGATTTCAAGCCTTCAGCGGCAGGAAAGGAAATACTGTCAGTGCTGAAGCATAGATACGTGTTCGCCCTTCGCGGCGGGTACAATTTCATTGATGTCAGAGATGTCGCTGAAGCGATCTATCAGGCAGCAATCTCCAACAAAAGAGATCATATCATTCTTTCCGGTTATGATAAAACCATCAAGGAACTCTATCATTCCATCGAAAGAGCATCGAACACACATAAAATCATTATCCCCTTGCCAACCCTTCTTGTCAGGATTGCCGTCATCTTCACTCCAAAGTATTCTCAAATGATGATATCGACCATTCAAGAAAATTATCATTATGACAATGAAAAAATGAGAACATTCCTTCTTCCCAACCTCATCCCCTTTGAAAAGACCATGGCAGATACCATCAAATGGTTAACTGAGCATCAACAAACAAAAAAGAGCAGCTAGTTTAATTTGAACTAGTTGCTCTATTTATTTTATAATATGCCTAACTCATCTGCAATCTCAAGAAAGATGTCATTGATCGGATAGTATTCCACATTGAGTTTAGCAAACATTTCCACAGTCATCTGGTCTAATTCTTCAAACTTAGTGACTGGAATTTCTTCCTTGCTTTCAATGCTTTTAAGAACCTGCTGTTCAAAATCAACCAGCTTGTCCATATCCTTCTGCTCAAAATTCTCAACACCTAAAAGCTCATTCTGAAAATCTATCGCACTTAGCAATAAATTAACATCCTTCGCTCTTCTTTCAAGATTTTTGATGTTATTATGATAGGATTTCTTTAAGATTTTGACAATCTCTTCAACCTGATCGAATAAATAGTAATATCCTGTTTCAAAGATTTGATCTTCTTCCTCGGTATATTGATCATCATCAATCAGTTTGTCATATAAATAGTCAGTGACATCAATGACATGCTTGAAGCGGATAATCAAATCTGAATTACCTTCAACTAAATATTTGAGCAAATCATGATTTTCAATTTTCCAATTGGCATACTCATGATAAACCTTTTCATCACGCATGTGACTCACCTGCCTTATTTAAATAATTATGCTTTGTTTGCAGAACCGAATACAGAAATCTTATCTTTGATTACAGCCTTCATAGCTTCATATCCAGGGTTTAACAGCTTTCTTGGGTCAAAGCCTTTGCTTTCCAAGTCTTTTCCAGCTTCGATGTACTTACGTGTCGCTTCAGCAAACGCTAACTGAAGTTCTGTATTGACATTGATCTTGGAAACGCCCATAGAAATCGCCTTTTGAACCATNNACTGTTTGAAGGACATCAAATCTTAAACCTGGCCAGTTTGCTGGATATTTACCATGGATATTGCCGATGCCTGCTGCGAACATGTCAACACCTGTAGCTGCGATTGCTGCGCATTCTTTTGGATCCGCAACCTCGCCCATGCCGATGACACCGTCTTCTTCTCCGCCGATGGAACCGACTTCAGCTTCAACTGACACGCCTTTAGCGTGGCAAGCTTGAACGATTTCGATTGTTTTAGCAAGATTTTCTTCAAATGGATAATGAGATCCGTCAAACATGATGGATGTGAATCCAGCATTTAATGCCTTGTATGATCCTTCATAAGTACCATGGTCCAAATGAACTGCAACAGGTACTGTGCAATTGTAGAATGCATATAGCTCTCTAACCATTGCCATTACTGTCTTATATCCGCCCATATATTTAGCCGCACCTTCTGATACGCCCAAAATAACTGGTGATTTAAGTTCTTCAACTGTTGTTAATACTGCTTTGATCCACTCTAAATTGTTGATATTGATTTGAGCGACTCCATAGCCTTCCTTACGTGCTTTAAGTAACATTTCTTTTGCTGATACGACTGCCATTATTTTATTCCTCCTTGAATTTAGTCAAATATATTATATTACAAACCCGACCTTTTAGCAATAAAACGGAGGGTGTAATCGTTTTTATGTTATTCTATGTGCTTGTGTTTTACTGCAGCACCGATGAAGTCTTTGAAAAGAGGGTGAGGACGTAAAGGCCTTGATAAAAATTCTGGATGGAACTGCACAGCAACAAACCATGGATGGTTATTCAATTCAATCATTTCAACCAGTTGATACTCGCTGTTGAACCCTGAAATGACCATCTTTCCATCTTCAACCTGTTCTAAATAATGATTATTGAATTCATAACGATGTCTATGTCTTTCTTTAATCAGCTTGCTGTTGTATGCCTTATATGCTAGTGTTCCCTCTTTGATTTCACAATCATATAACCCAAGTCTTAAGGTTCCGCCTAAATCTTCATCCGATAATCTTCCTCTTTGCAGAGAAATGATTGGATGGGGCGTATCTGGATCAATTTCTGTTGAATTCGCTCCGACAATGTTCAATACATTCTGAGCATATTCAATCACTGCGAGCTGCATGCCGTAACAGAGCCCGAAAAACGGGATTTTATTGACTCTTGCATAAGTTATAGCTGCCATTTTGCCGGTAGTCGCACGCTTGCCGAATCCTCCGGGAACAACCAGTCCGTCACAATCTTTCAAATAATCAGCAATATTGGATTCATCCACTTCTTCAGCATCGATCCAGTGAATGTTAATCTTGACTTTATGCGCATATCCCGCATGTTTCAAGGATTCGCTCACGGATAGATA
>DOYO01000017.1:524-3004 GCA_003518475.1 Acholeplasmataceae bacterium | reverse complement strand
GCATTTGAATCCACATCGCAGAATAATGCTATTTTATCTTTAATTTCCTGTGAGACTGGTTTTTCACTTCTAAGCATGATGATATCCGGATGAATACCAAGGCTCATCAATTCTTTAACGCTATGTTGGGTGGGCTTTGTTTTAATCTCATTTGCTGCCTTCAAATAGGGGAGAAGGGTGGTATGGATATAAAGGGTGTTNNCCGACGGTGCCTCCGATTTCCGTGATAACAACATCGGGATCGGTATGCTTAGCAACGTCAACGAGCTTTTTCTTGATTTGATTGGTGATGTGGGGAATGACTTGAACGGTAGCTCCTAAATAATCACCGCGACGTTCTCTCTTCAAGACTGTTTCATATATTTTTCCTGTGGTGATGCTGGAGTGACGGTTTAAATTCTCATCGATGAAGCGTTCATAATGGCCTAGGTCAAGATCTGTTTCGGCTCCATCTTGGGTAACGAAAACTTCCCCGTGCTGGTAGGGACTCATCGTTCCTGGATCCACATTGATATAAGGATCAAATTTCTGCATGAAGACCTTAAGCCCCCTGCTTTTTAAAAGCTGTCCGATGGCGGATGCGGTAATTCCCTTGCCTAAACTGGATACTACGCCGCCCGTGACAAATATATACTTTGCCATGTTTTTACCCTCCTATTTTTTTAAAGAAAAAGAGTCCCCTATCATCAGGAGACTCTTTGGTGTGCCCTTATTCATTATATCAAATGTTTTAAATCTTTCAACAGTCAATTTCAAAAATATGAANNCCTTGATTCTTGAAGAAATCTTTTTGATCTTCAAATAAGAATCTGCCGATTTTGAAATCGCGATAAGCGGGTGTGACATAGTCAACCAAGATTTCCAAGGTTGAAAGGTCAATGATCTTACAGACAAAGAGTCCTGCTGGAACTGTATTTCTAAGCGTGAATATTTTGACATAATTCGGATTATCCAGGTTTTCTTCAACAATCATGAAGGATTTCATATTTTCCTTATAAAAGCTCATGAAGTGATTGAAGTATTCTGTCTCATGATTCATTTGAATCAATGTGAAATAATCTTTCTTGGTATACATTTGATAAATGAAGTACGCGTTGATCAATACGATGCCCGCATTCATCGCTCCGACTGGAATCGCTCCAATAGCAATACCATAAACAGCGAAAATCAATGAACCGAACAAATTGATCCATCTCAATCTTTTGACCGAGGTCATCAAGAGTGAAATCAATACAATCAAACTGGCGGCGTAACCTACCCATTCTAATAAACTTGGCATTTTTGAAACTTCCTTTCGATACTACTTATCTTTATCATATCACTATTTATTTTTTTCGATGAAAAAAGGGCATCACAGTATCTGTATACCCTCTTCATTAGGTAACTTTTTAAATTAAGCCTTAAAACGATTCATTCGAAGGATTATTCATCGTACATATCCTCGTAATCATCCATGATTTCGTTGTAGTCGTCTTCATCGTATTCTTCATCGAATTCAATTTCAGGATCATCTTCAACATCATCTTCATCAGTAGATTTAACGGGCAGATCAATATCGATATACGCTTTTTCTTCCTTGATTTCTTCGTCNNAATCCGTCCTTGTCCCATAATTCAAGGTTTCTTTCTTTCAAATCCCATTGATCATCGCCGCAATATACGAATTTCGCACTTTGGGTGATATCCATGTAGAGCTGTGTGAGCTTGTCAATATCATCTAATGAAATACTCTTGATCTCCGCAACACTTTTAATAAGCTGTTGAATAGTGAGTGGAGTCTTGTTGTCTCTTAGAATTGCTTCAGCTACATCCAGCATTGCTAATGATTTCAATTTATCGTTCATTTCTGCCTCCTAAAACCGTATATATTGTATACTAATCATTATTAATTTGCAAGTGTTAACCGTTTAATTGTGTGGCAAAGAAAACGATTGCGAGTATTACTGCCAGCACAATGAATAGTTTCAGCATTTTCTTGACGAAACTGATGACACCCAAGACAATAACGATACCTAAAAATACCATGCCCACAAGCTTGATGAGTTCAGGCAGAGGTACAATGAACTGGTCATAGAGCGCCAGCACTTTTCCGTCGATATCCAATGTTGTTTGAAGAAAGCCATTGAATCTTCCATAAAGTGATTCGAAAAATCCTTTAACAATATCCCACATTGCTTAATCCTCCTAATATTTTTGTCTGTTTTCCACAGCTTTGCTTAATGTTAATTCATCAGCATATTTCAGTTCAGCGCCAACCGGCAAACCTGATGCCAGTCTGGTGATTGATACTTGTTGATCATTAAATAATGTTTTTAAATACTTGGCGGTCATCTCACCCTCAACAGTTCCGTTGGTGGCGATAATCATTTCCTTGATGGACTTCATTCTTTTGTCTAAGGTGTCGATATTTAAATCTTTATCGGTGACGCCTCTTGAAAAATCAACGAGTCCACCTAAAACATGATAAACCCCGTGGTATGT
>DOYO01000017.1:0-361 GCA_003518475.1 Acholeplasmataceae bacterium | reverse complement strand
AACCCACCTAAACCGCCGCTGAATTGACCCATTGTTGCTTCCTGTTCTTTTTCAATTTGTTTCAGTGCATCATTCATCGCAATTAAGATTGAATCTTGAAGCATTTCAACCTCTTCGATCATTTCAGGATTGATCTGGACATCAATGACCTGTCTGGTGCCTTGAAGGACAACTGTGACTCCCGAAGCTTTGCCGAAATATTCTTTCCGTTCAAGCGCTTCTTGAGCTTCCATCATCTGTTTTTGCATTTTCTTAAGTTTGTTGATCATATTTGGATTCATTGTTTTACTCCTTTATTCTAACTTTATCTCCGAAGTATTCCTTTGCCAAGGAAATGATTTCAGGTTCTTTTTTTTCTTCA
>DOYO01000068.1:5459-17892 GCA_003518475.1 Acholeplasmataceae bacterium | reverse complement strand
CTGATCATCAAGTCCATGTTAAGGAGATAACCCTATGAGAATGACCAATCAAAGAAAGACAATTCTAAATCTGTTAAGCAAAACCAGACAGCCAAAAAGCGCGGAAATGATTTTACTTGAACTACCAAATGATTCTATGAATCTATCAACGGTATATCGCACGCTGGACACATTTTTTGAACAAGGTCTTGTTTCAAAGAGTACCATGAAAAACACAGCATACTACTATATCAACAAAAAAGACCATCATCACTACATGATTTGTCTCGGCTGTCAAAAGATGTATGAAATTGATTGTCACCTAGATCATATCGCCGACCATGTCGCAGCAGACCATCATTTCAAAATCACGCATCACGACATGACGGTTTACGGATATTGCGAAGATTGTCAAANNTTGATAGCATCCAAAATGGCCATGTCTTCCTTGTTGATGACAAAGTCGACCTTGGTATTTTCGATGATTCTTGATTCATGCGTCGACTTAGGAAGCGGTGCTGTTCCTTTTTCGATACAATATCTGATGCAGATCTGAGCAGGTGAAACCGTATATTTCAAAGCCATCTTTTGAATGGTTTCATTGGACAGCGCGTGTCCGATTGCGAGTGGAGAGTACGCTTCAATCAAGATATTTCTCGCCTTGCAGAATTCATGAGTTTCTTGTTGGTTATTTCCAATAAAGAAACCTATTTGATTGACTTGAGGTAACACTTCACAATGATCCAATATGTTTTGGATTTCCTTAGGTTGGAAATTGGAAACACCGATTGCACGGACTTTTCCTTCTTTGTAAACCTTTTCCATCGCCTTGTAGGCTAATACGTTGCCTTCGCTGCAATCCTTGCCTATTTCACTCCATGGCCAAGGCGCATGAATGATGAACAAGTCAATATAGTCTACATTTAATTCTTTCAAGCTTTTTTCGAAAGCAGCAAGCGCGCCTTCATATGTCTTGATATGCGATTCCAGCTTCGTCGTAATCCAAATGTCTTTTCTTGGAATCCCCGAATCCTTGATTGCTCTTCCAACGCTTTCTTCATTTTGATAGCCTTCTGCGGTATCGATATGCCTGTACCCATGCTTAAGCGCCATTCTGACAGCATTGTAAGCAGCCTCTCCATTTGGAATCTGCCAAGTTCCAAATCCGATTTTTGGCATTTTCGCCCCATTGGCGAGCGTGTATGTATCCATAACTGTTTTCATATATATATCCTCCTCATAATACTTAGATTATATCACAAACTAAACAAAAAAAGGATGCAAGGCATCCCCTTCAAGTTATTTAACGCGTAAAACCTTGTATTGAACCCATGCTCCAAATGCAGCTAAACCCATTAAAATGATTCCGATGGAAACATTTAATAACATCTTATCTATCGATTCCACACTGGATAAAACCATTTGCAGAATGTAGAAAAAGAAATAGCTGTACAATAAGTAACGAATCAAATTCAGTTCCTTTTGCGTAATGACACAGACTCTGTTATCCTGCTTTTTATAGAGCATATAACCGATCACACCAAATGCGACAAGCAATCCAAGAAGCACGTATCCAAGCCAAGGAAGTGATTCTCTGAAGTAATGATTGATGATTACATTCGCTCCCATGATAAAAAACACGATAAACAATAAAAACTGAACCAATAAACTTTTGCGATATACATTCATTTTTGTTTCTCCTTTGTTATTTTTTTACATTTTTAATGTTATACTAAAATTGAAATGAGGTATAAACTATGAAAAAAGCTGTTTACCCAGGTACTTTTGACCCTCTAACGATTGGACATTTGGATATTATCAAGCGTGCAGCAAGATTTGTTGATGAGCTTCATGTCGTTGTCGCGGACAACTACAAGAAGATTCCTACATTCACTCCAGAAGAACGCATTGATCAAATCAGACGCGTGACATTGGATATACCCAATATCGTCATTACATCCACAACCGATCTCGTTGTCAGATACGCTCAGAAAAATGATATTGATTTAATGATCCGCGGTTTAAGAAATATTCCGGATTATGAAAATGAATATGCATTATACCAGTTTAACCGAAACCTAAATAGAAATATTGAAACCATCATTTTATTCCCATCATCCAGAAACCACTTTGTTTCCTCTTCTGCCATTAAAGAGCTTGTCGTGCATCATGCAGACATTTCTCCTTACGTGCCTAAAGAGATTATTAAGGATGTCCAGGATAAACTACGTCCTAAATTAGACCCAAATGCTTAAAGAAGTCATAGAGCTGATCTTCCTTGATATGAGGAGCAACATGATCAGCTTTTTCTTTTAGTTCGGTGAATCTTGTATTATCCATTGCGATTCCGATATCAGCCATTTCAACCATTTGGATATCGTTTGCTCCATCACCTATGCAAATCAAGCGGAAATCCGTTTCATGTTCAAGCGCTTTTTTTATTCCGAATGATTTATTGATGATCGGATAAATGAAATCCGCTCCACCCTTGTGCCATGGATATACAACAAATTTATTGATTTTCTTTGCGACATCAACAATTCTGTCTTCACTATCTGCAAATATCCAAAGCTGATAAATCTTGTTGTGCAAATAAAAATCAGGATCTACTTTAGGTGTCGTCGCACGCAGTTCCTGCATGCCAAGTTCAACACGTTCATCTAAATAATTGACAGCTTCATCATTAACACCGACCATGCCGACATTGAAGTGATTTCCTTTTGTAATTTCTAGAACTTCAGTGATATCATGAATATCTATCGGATAATCGTAAATAATTTCATCATGATGATAAACAATCGAACCATTGATCAAAACCTTATAAGTAAAAAAAGGCAGTACATCCTTGATGATTTCCAATTTGCCTATTCCTCTACCAGTAGCAAGACCTAAGATGATGTCTTCTTTCTTGGAAAGTTCTTCCAATAAGCGTTTCGTTTGGAGTGGAATTAAGCCCAATGTGTTATTATAAATGGTATTGTCAACGTCAAAAAATATGATTGTTTTCATCGTACACCTCAAAAATATTATAGCATATTATGTATTCTGCTACCATTTTTGACATTTTTATTATACAATAGATATGAAATATTCGCTGCTGGAGGATTTTAAATGAAAAATCCATTACTCAATACCGGAGAACTCGGCATTTTTGCATTAGGCGGGCTCGGTGAAGTTGGAAAAAACATGTACATATATGAAATAGAAGATCAGATTTTTATTGTTGACTCTGGTATTCTTTTTCCTGACGAACATTTATTGGGTATTGACTATGTAATTCCTGATTTTTCTTATCTCTTGGAAAACCAGGAACGTATCGTGGGTCTTTTCATTACACATGCCCATGAAGACCATATCGGCAGCATCCCTTATTTACTTAAAAAAGTCATTATTCCTAAGATTTACGCGGCTGGTATCGCGATTGACTTGATTGAATACAAGCTTTTAGAGCATCCTGACATCAAACCACCACAAATCGAACAATATAAGAGTCATTATAAATATACGTTTAAGAACGTAGAAATGTCTTTCATCCGCATGAACCATTCGATTCCCGATATGTTTGGCATTGTCTTTAGGACTCCGCAAGGCATTTTGTTTCACACAGGAGATTTCAAAATTGATTTCACTCCAGTTGGACCAGCGGCTGAATATGATAAACTAGCGGCAATCGGCAGTGAAGGCGTCTTGTGCATGCTTTCTGACTCAACAAACTCGGAACGCGATGAACTCATTCCATCCGACAGTAAAATCGGCAAGTCGATCAATGAATTATTCTCCAGAATGACTGGAAGAATCATTATTGCTACATTTGCTTCCAATATGTATAGAATTCAACAAATTATTGAAGCTTCCGTTTTAAATAAAAGAAAAGTCGCTATTTTTGGTAGAAGCATGGAACGTGCAATTGAAGCGGGCATGCAAACAGGTTATATCAAAGCTCAACGAGATACAATCGTTTCCGGTGAACAGATCAACAGGCTCAAACCTCATGAACTGACGATTCTCGTCACTGGATCTCAGGGTGAACCGTTAGCTGCATTGAGCAGAATTGCGAACGGCTCCCACCGCCAAGTGAAAGCGATGGCTGGAGATACGGTCATCTTCTCTTCTTCTCCAATCCCAGGCAATCAAGAAGGCATCAACAGAACTATCAATAAGCTATTCAGACTCGATGTCGAAGTCATCACACACGGTCCGCTTGCTGATACGCACACATCAGGGCACGGCAGTCAAAACGACTTGAAGATGATTCTAAGCTTAGTGAAACCAAAAATGTTCATTCCTGTTCATGGTGAGCACAGAATGCTCAAGCATCATAGAGAATTAGCGATTGATTGCGGCGTTAAACCAGAAAATATCCTCATCATGGATAATGGTGAAGTTGCTGCGCTAACCGCCACTACCATACGCTTGGCAGGCAAGGTTACTGCTGGTGAAGTTTATATCGATGGAACCGGAATCGGCGATATCGGAAGCCATGTCATTAAAGAAAGAAAACTTCTCTCTGAAGAAGGATTATTTTCCGTGGTTCTATCCATCAACTCAAACACTAAGAAATTAGTGAATGAACCAACAATCATCTCCAGAGGTTTTATTTACATGAAAGGCAATGAAGAAATCACTGCATCACTCGGAAATGAAGCGAAAAAAATCGCTCAACAGGAACTCAGCAAGAAGATGTACAATGAATTGAACCTGAAACAAGCGGTGATTGACCACTTAAACCAAAAGATTTATGATTTAACGCAAAGAAGACCGTTGGTCATTCCGATTGTTGTTGACTTGAAGTAGATTAAACTAACAAAAATGAGCCAAACAATGGCTCATTTTTTTCTACATATAATCTAAGAATGCATCGAATACATACTTGGTAACCAACGCGTCATCTTTCGCATCATGCGCTTGATCAAATTCAACCTCATAATAAGTTTTATAAGCTTTGAATAATCCCAAATCATCCTTCAAATTATAATAATCCTTATGAAGTTTAAGTAGATCGATGAAATCCGTATCCTCGGTCAGTTTTTGTTCCTCATGGATCAGATAAGAATCATTTAATGCGGTCAAATCATTTTTTCCCCAAACAACAAGCTTTGGATGATATTGATTTATAATCTTTTTCAACTTGCCGTAAAAATTAAAATAGGGGACAGCGTGGCTGAAGAATTGTTCTTCATCCAAGTTCAAGAATTTCTTGGTGCGTTTGCTCAATGTCATTCTGTCTTTTGGCAAGACATAATATCCATCTTCAATTAAAATAGGACCCTTCGCTTCTGCAAGCACGTACCCGACTTGAATGATTTCAGGACGGAATCCTACATCATGGAAGCCTGGCATGGTCATTTCAAAATCGATGAATAGAAAATACTGGTAATGAGAAAGGACATCACGCATGTCATGTCTCAAACTCGATAAATCATAATGGACGTTATAAGGTCTCAAGGAAATAATCCGGTTGAAATGCGCAACCTGATAATAGCTGAACTTACCGATTTTTTTCTTCTTAGGTGCAATTTCAAAATCTACCAACACACCTTTTCTCAAGTAAACAAAAAATGTTTTTGCAAGTCGGTTTGATAAATAAAAACCAATCTTCCTTCCCTCAAGAATAACAAAGAAAACCTTGAGTTCAAAATCAATGCTCCATATTATTTTTTTCATGATAAACCCTCTTTGATTTTCTGAATGACTGCCTTTGGTATACCAAGTGACAGAAGTTCTTCTTCAGATGCTTCTTTAATTGCATCAATGCTTGAGAAATGGCTTAATAATGCTTTTTTTCTAGTATCACCGATACCAGGTATTTCATCGAGTGGGGAGGATACTGAAAGCTTGTTTCTTGTCGATCTGTGAAAATCGATTGCGAAGCGGTGCACCTCTTCCGACAACTTTAACAACAGCTTATAAATCTCACTTTGCTTCAGCAAGGGAATGACTTCATTTTCATAGACAAGCGCCTCCAAGGCATGCTTGTTATTTTTTTTCAATCCAGCGATTTTGATAGTTAATCCTAAAGAATCCAATGTTTCTTTCGCAGCGCTGAGCTGTCCTTTTCCACCATCCACCAAGATTAAATCCGGAACATCCGAACCTTCAACCAACATCCTTTGATACCTGCGGTAAATGACTTCTTTCATGGCTTGATAGTCATCATTCGTCGTCGTTTGTGAATGATATTTTCGATAGCTTTTCTTTTCAAAATCGCCATTTCTAAATACGACAAGCGCTGATATCGGTGCTGTTCCAAAGAGTTGTGCGTTATCAAAAATTTCAATATGCCTGATATTGGTATTCAAAAGTTCACTTAAATCATCTAGAGCTTTCTGCTTCTTTTCATCCTTATGGCGATAGAGCATGAAATGGTGTTCCAAATCATAATCCGCATTCTTGGATGTCAGATCTGTCAGTTTCTTTTTATCTCCCTTTTGAGGAATTAAAGCTTTTTTCCCAAAGAAAGGTTCGATGTCCTCCATCTTGAAGCGGTCGCTGAATAACAGTTCATCAGGAGTAGCAGCTTCATAAAACTGAAGGAGATAGGATAGGATGGCTTCCATGATTTCACCGACATAAGCGAAAACTATTTGATGATGATCAACAATTTTACCTTGACGCATCATCAATATTTGTAAAGAAATATCATCCTTATTGAATGCATAGCTGATTGCATCCCTGTCTTTGAAATCATTCATGTTGATGATCTGTTTCTCGGTAGTTGCTTGTATATGATTAATCATATCTCTGAATTCAGCAGCTTTTTCATACGCCATATCAACACTTGCCTTAGTCATTTCAGTTTGCAATCTGTTCAACACTTCTTTTGCATCACCTTTGAGGAATCTGGTAATCTGCTCAATGGTATCTGTATATTCCACATTGGGATGGATACAGGGAGCCAGGCATTGTCCTATATGGTAATATAAACATGCTTTTTTTGGAAGCGTATCACATTTTCTAAGCGGGTAAAGACGATTCAATAGCCGAACAGTTTCCCGTGCTCCGTAAACATTCGGGTAGGGTCCGAATACTTTCCCTTTGACATCCTTTTGTCTGACAACTTGAAGCTTTGGATGTTCTTCATTTGTGATTTCAATGTAGGGATAAGTCTTGTCATCGATGAGACGGATATTATATTTAGGAAGATGCTGCTTGATCATATTGATTTCAAGGATCAGGGATTCTTGTTCGCTATTCGTTAAAACATAGTTAAAATCGCTGATCTCAGCGACCAGACGTGTCGTTTTTTCGTTGTGTGCACCTGTAAAATAAGTTTTCACACGATTTTTTAAGTTTTTAGCCTTACCTACGTAAATGACTTCCTGAAGTGCATTTTTCATCAGGTAACAACCTGGTTCAGTAGGCAATAATGCTATTTTTTCCTTTAAATTCAATAAAATCACCATTTATATTGTATCATGTATTCACAATTTGAAGGTAGAAAGACGTAAATTCTTTCACTGTTCAAACCATCTGGTTCATCATTGATTCTAACACAAATCTTAAGTTTACCTTAATTGATTCCAATCATAAAATTACTGATGATAATGACATGCTATAATTGACTTACTCAATAGAGGAAAAAGACAGAAAAAGGTGAACACTATGGATGAGTTATTGATACTTTTGTTGTTAGCAGCAGGATTTGTTTCCTTTATCCCAGTTGTCAACATGATTAAAAACAGCGAGGATCGAAAATACCGATGTTTAAAATTCTTGATGAATGCTACTTTTGTGTGGACCATATTAATCCTCATCGAAAGAGTTTCATCAAGCAACTCAGTCATTTATTATGCGCACATGCTTGGGTATCCGCTCAAATTTCTTGTCGCTTCTTTTATGCTTTGCACCGTATTCAATTACGTTGAACAAAAAATGCCTAAGATGCTTCTTTGGGTTTTGGGTATCACCTTTTTAGCTGAATATTTGATTGCCATCACCAACTCATCGACTTTATATATCATCAATCTATCCCTGGGGCAGTTGAATTCATTTCATGACCTTTATACCAGTTCAAATGGACCGCTATTTATTTATCATTTGTTAATCACGTACTTGGTTTTGTTTTCATCCATTATCTATTTGTTTTACTTTTTGCAGAAGAAAAAAGGAATAAGACAGTATCGAGCTGTTTCAAGAACAATGGTTATCAGCATCATCATTGTGCTGTCATTCAATATGTTTCAACTGTTTCTTGTTGATTCGAGTGTTGACTTAACCTACATATCCCTAGTGATTGTATCGTATGCATTATATCTAGTCATTTATTCCAAGGATATGATATTCAACCTACTCACTTCAGGCAGAGGGAAAATTTTAACCAATATGAGAGAACTTTATATTCTAACTGATGCTGAAAAGCGTATCGTAGAATTCAGCGAACTTCTCGGTACAAAATATCAAGTTAATTTGGCTGATTTTATTGGGAAAGATCTCGATTTTTTACTCGATCATCTCAAAGATAAAATTGCATTCTATCAAAACTATGATGTCGAAGGCGAAGTTGCAAGTGAAAAAGATCACTATCATTTGAGGGAACGAAAATTTGTCATCCAGGGCAATAATCACGGATACATGATTTTATTGTATGATGAAACACAAGTATTCAAGCTATTAAGAGAATTAAACATGCTAAGTAATTATGATTCTATGACAGGTTTAAATAACCGTAACTATTTCGAGAACAAATTATCGTCTTACAATCATAAACCATCACTTGGTGTGATTTCGCTGGATTTGAATGGATTGAAGGTTAATAATGACTACATCGGACACGAACGCGGTGACTTCTTACTGAGATCGCTTGCAAACAATCTAAAGGTTGTCATGAGTCATTATCCACATAAGGAAATTGCTAGAATCGGTGGAGATGAGTTTTTAATCATTGTCCCATCATGTGAAGTATCAGTTTTAGAAAATATCAAGGAAGAAATCTTGAATAAATGCAAGCATGAGAACTTAATTGATAGAGTTAGCGTATCGATTGGTTTATCGTTTGATTCAACTGGAAAATACGACATTTATGAACTCATTCAAAAAGCCGACCAAGCGATGTATCAGATGAAAAGTCAGACAAGCATTGATTATTCAAAGGAAATTGTCGCATATGCTAAGAAACTTGATCAATTCATCAGATAAGCCATAAAAAACATTCATAACTAAAAGAAAAAGGTGTTGCTAGACTTCTTTAGTCTAAGAACACCTTTATTTTTTTCTTTTAATTAAGATTCAAAATCGATTTTTACTTTTCCTGAAATGATTTCTTCTAGTGCGATTCCAATGGATTTAACACATTGCGCATCTTCAACTTTCAGTTTTTCACTTTCTAGGATTTCAGCAATCTTGCTTGCTGCATAGACTAGTTTGTATTTGGAATCAATCTTGGATAACAGTTTGTCAATCGATGGATAACGCATTCCGTCTTTATTTTTTATCATTTTTCTACTCTCCTAACATCTTGATATAGTTGTGAATGGATCTTTCTGTTTTTGCATGCTCAGCACGGATAATTGCCATGATGCGGTCTGCAGCATTGTTAACTTCATCATTAACAACGATATAATCATATTTATGGGCAAGCAAAAATTCACTTTCTGCTTTTTTCATTCTTTTTTCAATCAATTCCTGTGGTTCCGTGCCACGTGCCATCAAACGATCATAGAGAGCCTTTTTTCCTGGCGGAACCAAGAAAATGAAGACAGCATCTTTCATTTGTTTTCGAACTTGAAGAGCTCCTTCAACCTCAATCTCGAGGACTACTTCTTTACCAAGTTCTAGTTGTTCTTCAACCTTATCACGTGGTGTACCATAGTAGTTACCTACAAATTCTGCCCATTCAAGGAATCTATTTTCAGCTATTCGCTTCAAAAATGTTTCCTTATCGACGAAATAGTAGTCAACGCCATCTTCTTCACCAGGACGAGGCAATCTGGTTGTCATGGACACTGAGTAGACAAGATCATGGTGTGGCATTTGGAAGAGTGCACGGCGAACAGTACCCTTTCCTACGCCCGAAGGACCCGAAATGACAACCAATAATCCTCTTTGATTCAGTTTCATAGGCTCCTCCTTTGTTCTTGATGTTAATACTTATTATATATGAATAAGTTCAAAGTGTAAATAGATTTAACATTTATTACCTGTGAATAACGCTTACACAGCAAAAAAAAGATGATTTTTGTGATAAAATAAAAACGAGGTGGATGATGATCTTTGATGGCTTTTTTATATATCACTTAATAATTGAACTCAATCAAAATTTAGCAAATGCTAGACTTGAAAAGATCGTGCAAACGGATGGAATGACGTTTATTTTTATTTTTTACTTCAGGGGTGAACGCAAGAATCTTTTACTCAATTTAAGTCCGAATGGGTTCAGTCTATACTTGACTGAGAAAAAACAGGTATCACAAGTCAGTTCACAATTCTTAATTACGTTGAAGAAACATTTAGAAGGTGCGATTCTTGAAGATATTACACAGCATATGACAGATCGTGTCATTTCATTGAATTTCAAAATCAACGACTTCATTGATGGGCCAACCAATAAACAAGTGATTTTTGAAGCGATGGGCAAGCATTCAAATCTGCTTCTGGTCAAGGATAACATCATTGTTGATACCTATAAGAAGATGTTTTTTGAAGAAGGCAGGCAGCTTTTACCGATGGCTAAGTTTGAGTTCTTCCCTTCAGATAAGATATCCTTCAGCAAGATGAATTTGGAAAACATGAATTCACCGAAGGATCTGGTGGACCATTATTTAGGTGTATCTCCTCATCTGGCAAAATATGTTTTTGAACAAAAAATACTGCCTCTCGATATACCCTTCAAACCAACAAGGGATATAAAAATCAAGAAGGATTATGTGAGTGATATTTTTGAACAAACAGATGAAAAGAAATATTATCCATCAATTTCTAAAATGCTGGATGATCACCAGGAAGTCAAGAATCAATCCACGGAGTCTCATGCGCTTTTCATTGATAAGCAAATCAAGAAATTTGTTAAAAAATCTGAAAGTTTTGATGCTTCCATCGAGGATTCAAAAAAGAAGCTGGAAAATAAAATATTTGGAGACTACATTTATCAATCTGGATTTCCGCTTTCTGAAAAAAGATCTTCAATCGATGTCATGGATCTCCATATTCCACTCGATCCGACGAAAACATTGAATGAAAATGCTCAGCTATATTTCAAGGCATATCAAAAAGCGAAAAGAGGACTTGAGCATATCCATGAACAGGTAAAACAAAATGATGATCTCATTGCTTTATTTGATGAATTTAAAACATTTTTATCCCTCTCGAACGGCGAAAACTTAAAGGATTTTGAATCTGAACTCATAC
Organism: Acholeplasmataceae bacterium; assembly: GCA_003518475.1. Taxonomy (GTDB): domain Bacteria; phylum Bacillota_I; class Bacilli_A; order Acholeplasmatales; family Acholeplasmataceae; genus Peloplasma. Next base: position 6,570 of record DOYO01000068.1, on the reverse strand, counting down.
CTTTTGGATTCAAAGGAACTAAAATCAAGCAAATCAACAAAAAACAGTCATCCAAACCTAACATACAGAAACTAACTGAAGGCGATATCTTTTATTATGTTGGTAAAAATAACGTTCAAAATGAATTTATCACCCATTCCATCGCTAATAAGGATGACTACTGGTTCCATGTCAAGGATGCTCCGGGAGGACATATCGTCGTTACCGCTAAAAAGCTCAATGAACACATCATCAGAAAAGCAGCAATGCTGGCAGCGAACTACTCCAGCTTGAAGTTCTCTTCATCAATTCCTGTCGATTACACGCAAATCAAACACATCAAAAAGATTGCTGGGATGCCAGGATATCATGTCAGTTACAAAAATCAGCAGACGATCTATATCGACATAGACCAAGACAAACTAGAAAGCTATTTGAAAAACATCTAATTTACCATAATTTAGACTTTTTTTAAACATATAGGCAAATCGTTTGAAATTATGGATTATTTAGAGTAAACTTAAACTATAAATATAGGAGGAANNCAGCACTTGATAAGCATTCTGATCTGAAAACACCACTTGAAACTCTGCTCGCAGATCTTTCCTTGGTCCCTGCAGATATCCGTGGAGCTGTCCAAAATAACGGCGGCGGTCATTTCAACCACACCTTCTTCTGGACTCTTTTAAAGATTAACAATGGCGCTAAGCCAGAAGGCAAGCTAGCAGCTGCAATCGAAAAAGCATTTGGTTCATTTGACGCTTTTAAAGAAGCGTTCGGGAATGCTGCCAAAACAAGATTCGGAAGCGGATGGGCTTGGCTTATCGTTACTAAAGATAAGAGCTTAAAAGTCTTATCAACTGCGAACCAGGATACTCCATTAGCTGAAGGCACACCTATTTTGGGACTAGACGTTTGGGAACACGCTTATTATCTGAACTATCAGAACCGTCGTCCAGATTATGTATCAGCATTCTTCAATGTCATCAACTGGGATCAAGTCGCTGAACTCTACAAAGCAGCTACAAAATAACTAAAAAACAAGGATTAGGGAAACCTAGTCCTTTTCTTTAACAAAAAAAAGAAGCTTTCGCTTCTCTTATAATTGTTGAGTTTCGATAATCGCATAATC
>DOYO01000068.1:0-5388 GCA_003518475.1 Acholeplasmataceae bacterium | reverse complement strand
TTTGTCCTTATGTCTTCTGATTTGTGCAATCAGTTTGTCATTCGCTTTATCAATTGCCGCATACATATCTTGATCAGATACTTCCGCACGAAGGACTGTTCCTTTTGCTGGAATGGTCACTTCAATTTTGTGGTGGTCCTTGTATACCTTGCAAAGCACTCTGACCTCAGTGAGAACATCAGGTCCGAAAAATGAAATGACTTTGTTGAATCTCTTTTCTGCATAAGCCTTAATTGCATCTGTTGGTTCAAAACCATTCTTACCTACGACTTCGAATTTCATAGTTTTTCTCCTTTTTTTCTATATTTTCATAAAGTGAGACGACGTATAAATCGCCTAACTTCAAGTAATCCATCATGATTAAATCCTGATCGGAAATTTCATCGAAATAAAGAAATATACAGTTTTTATAGCGAAGTAAATAGTCTTGATAATAAGGTTTGAGAAATGACATGTATGCGATTGAACTGATGATTGGCGCGTTCATCAAATAATGATGTATCTGACCATGTTCAATCGGAATAACCTGATATTTCATGTTGAGCGGATATTTTCGATAGCACATTTCACAAAGATGATGAATTTCCGGTTCGAAAAGATTGAATATACTCTTTTTTGTTTTTACTTTTTTACCACATAGCTCACAAAGCATAACAAGCCCTCCTAATTGATATTAGTTGGGCTTGTTGGTTATTACTTTTTATAAGCTTCTACGATTTTATCAATTAGTTGGTGTGGTACTTCTTCATATCTCAAGAATTCTCTTGTAAATGATCCACTGCCCTGTGTCATTGCTTTTAAATCGATTGCATATTTAACAATTTCCGCTTCTGGAACTTCAGCGATAACCATTTGGAATCCTTCAGACTGGTTCATGCCTAGCACTCTGCCGCGACGCTTGTTCATATCACCCATGACATCACCAACGAATTGGTCCTTGATAGTGACTTCAACCTTGACGATTGGTTCAAGAATCGTAGGCTGAGCTGTTTTCATCGCTTCTTTAAAAGCGAGTGCAGCAGCAAGCTTGAATGATATTTCATTGGAGTCTACTGGATGGAATGATCCATCATATAATGTCGCTTTCAAATTGATGACAGGGAATCCGGCAAGCGGACCGCTTTCGATAATTTCCAGCAACCCTTTTTCAACAGCTGGAAAGTAGTTTCTTGGCACAGCGCCACCGAAAACATCTTCAGAGAATTCAAATAATTTTTCTGATGGTTCAAACTTGATCCAAACGTGACCGAATTGACCTGCTCCGCCTGATTGCTTCTTGTGTTTGCCTTCTGCAGAAACTGTCTTTTTAATAGTTTCACGATATACAATCTTCTGATCATCAATTTCAATATCAACCTTGAACATGGTCTTCATGCGTTCAAGAACATAATTCAAATGGGTCATGCCCTGTCCGCCAAGAAGGAGTTGTGAGGTTTCCTTGTTACGTTGGATGACAAAGGTTGGATCTTCAGTATTTAAACGGTGTAAAGCCATCGAAATCTTATCTTCATCATTCTTATTTTTAGGATGAACTGCGATATAAATGACTGGTGTTGGAATAGCGACTGGAGGATAAACAATCTGGCTCTTTGGATCAGCTAGTGTATCTCCTGTTTCAATACCTTCAATTTTAGCAACTGAACACATATCTCCAGCATGAAATAAATCACATGGAATCTGTGATTTGCCGCGAATGGCGAACAGATTGGTTATTTTTTTAGTTTCTCCTTTGTTGGATAGGACAAATTCCTGTCCAAGCTTCAGAGTACCTGAATTGATCTTGAGAAAGTTAATTGCACCAAGAAATGGGTCAACTAAAGTTTTAAAAACATAAGCGGAGAATGGTTCGTCATCATGAGTAAGTCTGGTGACTTCTTCACCGGTCTTCGCATCTTTTCCAACAAGAGGACGGAGTTCGTCTGGTGCTGGAAGATAATCAATCAGCATATTTAATAAAGTTCTGACACCAATCGTCTTCGTTGCACTACCAACGATCACTGGAGTCAATTCACCTTCCATAATGCCTGCACGAAGCGCTTCTTTAATCTTTTGTTCTGGGATTTCTTCTCCTGAAAGATACAAATCCAACAATTCTTCAGAGGTTTCAGCGACGCTTTCTAAAATCATGTTATGAAGCTCTTCTACCTTGGGTTTCTTTTCATCCCAAATTTCAGCATCATGACTATCAGTACCATCAAATATACGGGCTTTCATCTCAATGACATTGACGAATCCTTCAAAGTTTTCTTCATGTCCGATCGGCCAGCAGAAAGGAACTGCTTTCTTACCTAATTTTTCTCTAATAGCTTCTAGTACAGTTTCAAATTTAACATTTTCCTTATCCATCTTGTTGATGTATAAGATTGCAGGGATATGACGTTTTCTAATTTCAGCCCAAACACGTTCGGTACCGACTTCAACACCCTTGGTGGCATCAATCATGATGACTGCGCCTTTTACGACTTCTAACGCTTGAGATAAATCTCCTACAAATTCATCACTACCTGGAACATCTATAAAGTTTAACTTATAGTCCTTCCATTCAACTGGTATCACGCTGAGTGAAAGGCTGGAAAGTTTATTCTGTTCTTCGACTAAAAAGTCTGAAACCGTGTTTTTTCTTTCAACTTCTCCCTTTTTTTCAATCGCTTTGCCTACATAAAGTAGAGCCTCTGAAATACTCGTTTTGCCTGATCCCTGATGTCCCAAAATTGCAATGTTGCGAATCTCTTTGGTGGTGTACTCCTTCATCCTTGACCTCCTGTAATCGTTTTCATATTCTATATCTTTATTATAGCATAATTTTTTTCGGGAATAAGGTTTTTGGCAGAAAATATGAAATTTAACATTTTTAGAATAAATGATATAATAGAGTCGGTGAAAAAATGAGAAAACTGGCTATTAGACTAATTGAATGGTATCAAAAAGACATCTCCCCAAACTCAAATCATAAGTGTAGGCATACGCCGACATGCTCCGCATATGCAAAGGAATGCTATGTCCGCTTCAATTTTGTTAAGGCATCTTTCTTAACAACCAAGCGCATTCTTTCATGCAATCCGCTATTCAAACCAAAATATGATCCAGTACCAGAGAAAAAAATAAAAATCAAAAAAGAAAAGCCAATGCAGAATCCTGAATAAGGAGTGCGTTGGCTGTTTTTATTATTCAGTTTCAAGAGCTTTTTTCTTTTCTTGCTGGGACTTGATGACTTTCTGTCTGGTGAAAGCTTCTCTTTCCTTTTCTTCCAAGGCTTCTGTGATGTATTTAATATTTTCAGCAAATCTTGGAATGACGACATTTTCAAGAGCGTTCGCTCTTTTTTGCGACTTGCGGATCGCATTCGCGAGCCTATAGGTTGAGTTATCGATTTCAGCCAGTTTGACGGTCAGTTCTCTGACCTTCTGGAATTGCTTATAGGCATAGTCGAACTTCGTATTGGTATGTCCGATGCCATATGTGATTTTTACGGGTTCTGCTTCATGTGTGACCTTAGGTATTTCAACACCCATGACGCTTCTATAGGTGACATCTACACCGTTATCCAGAGGAATTGATTTCGCGATATCACTGACGATTCCTAGGGTGATATTCGCTTCCTGAAGGGCTTGATATGCCATCTTGTAGGTCTTTGAAAGTTCTTCACGGACTAAGCGGACATCAGCAAGAAGACTCATCATTTCACGGATCAGAATGTTTCTTTTCCGGTCCATGAGTTCATAGCCTTTTTGTGCAAGCTGATGTGATTTTATGAGTGCCATCAAATTTCCTTTGGTAGGAAATATTTGACTATTCATACTTTACATCCCCTTTTAAAGCGCCAATAATTGGTTTCGTGACGATATGGAAGCGTTCAACTGCGCGTTGATGGTTATAGTATTTCTTCAAGACTTTTTCATCCACTCTATGTAATTCATCTGAAGGGAGAACAGATAAGAGATCCCATCCTAAATCCAAGGTATCGTTCATGCTTCTATTGGTATCAAAGCCTTGATTGATGAAATGCTGTTCAAATAGTTTGCCGAATTCAATATATTTCCGGTCTATTGGAGATAGTTCATCTTCACCGATAACGGAAGCTAATGATCTTGCATCTTGAACAGTCGCATAGGATGCGAATAATTGATTCGCAACTGAGGAATGATCTTCTCTGGTAAATCCTGCTCCGATTCCATCCTTCATCAGTCTGGACAAGGAAGGAAGTATGCCGACAGGCGGATAAACTGAGATTTGGTTTAAATCTCTGCTTAAAACAATCTGTCCTTCTGTGATATATCCAGTCAAGTCAGGCACCGGATGCGTGATGTCATCATTAGGCATAGTCAAGATTGGAATTTGTGTAACGGACCCTTTTGCACTGGTAACAATACCAGCTCTTTCATAAAGGGAAGCCAAATCAGAATAGAGGTATCCAGGGAAGCCTTTTCTTCCTGGGATTTCACCTTTTGACGATGAAAACTCACGAAGCGCTTCGCAATACGCGGTAATATCTGTCAAGATAACCAGAACATGCATATCATGCTGATAAGCAAGATATTCTGCTGCGGTTAACGCAAATCTTGGAGTCAATGTTCTTTCGATGATCGGTTCATTGGAAAGGTTCAAAAACATGACGACCTTGCTCATGACGCCCGCTTCTTCAAATGATTGTCTGAAGTAATCCGCAACGTCGTTTTTTACACCCATCGCAGCAAATACGATACAAAAATTATCGCCCTTCGCATCAGCAATTTTTGCTTGCTTGACGATTTGAACGGCAAGTTCGTTATGCGGCATGCCTGATCCTGAGAAAATAGGCAGCTTTTGTCCTCTGATCAATGTCGTTAAAGCATCAATCGAGCTGATTCCAGTCTGGATATAGTTTCTTGGATAGACTCTGGATACCGGGTTTAATGGAAATCCGTTGATATTTTTCTTTTCATCAACAAACACCTCACCAAGTCCATCGATTGGACGGCCAGATCCATTGAATGTTCTGCCAAGTATTTCCTTGGATAAAGACATTTCAACAGGATGTCCCGTAAATTTAGTTTTGGTATTGACTAGTGAGATGTCGTGCGTGCCTTCGAAAACTTGGATTGCTACCTTTTTACCTTCGATTTGAACAACGCGTCCATATCTAGTAGCTCCATTAGAAAGCTTGATTTCAACCATTTCTTCAAAGCCGACGCCAGTGACGTCATCTAGGAAAATCAAGGGTCCATTGATCTCTTCTAATCCGATATATTGGAGATTCATATAATCCCTCCTTTAGTGAATTCTTTTAATCATTTTATCGATTGTTTTTGGATAATCATCTAATTTATCTAGTTCATCGTTTGCTACATCATATTTCATTTTGATCACTTGATCGAAAATCCCTGTTTCTAATAAAAGATTGAGTGATTT
>DOYO01000022.1 GCA_003518475.1 Acholeplasmataceae bacterium | reverse complement strand
ATGGTGCGGACGATGAGATTTGAACTCACACGACATTAACTGTCACATGCCCCTCAAACATGCGTGTCTACCATTTCACCACGTCCGCCATTAAAAAAGGTGCGAGCACCTTTTTAAGTTGTTATTCAACTGCAATGATATACGAGTATATATCTTGCTTACCCTCGATTAAGTCGACTTCAATGTCGGGATTGAGCTTCTTCGCATGCGCTACAATCAGTTCGAGTTCGTCTTCATCGGATTGTAATCCGTAGAAGATTGTAATAATTTCACGATTTTCATCAATCATGTCTTCTAGAAGCGCTTTAGCGGTATCTAAGCGAGATGGAGTTGATACAAGAATCTCTCCGCGTGTAATACCGATAAAATCATTATTTTTAATGACAACGCCATTCAGTTCAGTATCTCTGACTGCATAAGTGATTTCTCCAGAACGCATGTTCGTGACGATGCTCATCATTGCTTCAAAGTTATCGTCAAGTTCAGCAGTTGGATCAAATGCCATTAAGGATGCATAGCCGTGTGCGATGTTTTTTGTCTTTAAGACTCTGATGGAACGGTTTGGACATAAATCCATGGACTGTTCTGCAGAGAGGATGATATTTTTATTGTTTGGAAGGATAATGATGTGTTCACAATTCAAAGACTCTACAGCCTTGACAAATGCTTCTGTTGAAGGATTCATCGTCTGACCACCATCAATGACTAGGTCAACGCCGAGTTCTGTAAACGCATCTTTGATGCCTTCACCGGATCCAACAGCGATAATGCCGTATTTCGCCTTCTTCTTGGCAACCTTGTTTGCATCCTTCTTCACTTCTTTATGCTCATGTGCATCTTCACCTGGCATGATATTGGAATGCTGAATGCGCATGTTGTCAATCTTAATGGTCTGAAGATCTCCATACTTTTGAGCGAGTGTCAATGCGACACCTGGCTGGTTCGTATGTACGTGTACTTTTAATAAATCATCATCAGTAACAACAACAAGTGAATCACCCATTTGTGAAAGTGGGTCCTTCATGAATTTTTCATTGAATTTTTCTGGTTTGTGCAACTTGACGATGAATTCAGTGCAATATCCGAATTTGATATCGAATGCACCAAGGTTTTCAGCGCCTTGATAATGTTCTCTTGCTTGTGGCTGGCTTTGAACTTCTGCTTCATTCAGCATCTGTCCTTCAAGTGCCATAACCCAACCTTCGATAATCTTGATGAAACCTGCTCCACCGCTATCGACAACTCCAGCTTCTTTTAAGACTGGAAGTAATTCTGGTGTCTTGATGAGTGTTTCTCTTGCTTGTTCCAAGTAAAGCTTTAAAACTTCTTCAACGCTATTTAATTTGGAAGACTCACGGACAACCTTTTCAGCTGATTCTCTGACAACAGTTAAAATGGTCCCCTCAACTGGATCCATAACGGCGCGGTACGCCATTTGATATCCACCCACTAATGCTTGGATGAATTCTTGGATAGTTGCTGAACCATTGTCAATTTTAGCGATTTCTGAATAAACGCCACGGAAGAATTGGGACAAAATAACACCAGAGTTTCCTCTAGCACCCATAAGTAATCCGCGAGATAATATTTTTGAAATATCTACGATAGATTGAGAATCTAAATTATTGACTTCTTTAATGCCTGCCATCATGGTCATTTGCATATTCGTTCCTGTGTCTCCATCAGGTACTGGGAATACATTCAAATGATCAATTTCTTTGTGATTGTTTTTAAGGTTTACTGCTCCGTTAGTTACCATTTTTTTAAATAGAGTTCCACTGACTGTTTGATTCGCCATAAATGATCCTCCTCATATTTGGAAAAATGAATGTGTATATATAGATAAATTGAATTTTATTTAGGATGTTTCAATTTTATACTTTTTTAGTATAGCATTATTACTTTGAAATTGCAATATATTTTATAACCATTTCCATACACCATGATTATATCATAAAACATAAATTTTATACTAACCTTAAGCAGTTTCATGATATTGTTAGCGATTTCGCTTAAATCTAATTCTTTGGTTGATTCTACTGCTCGTCTCCACTTGCAATCTGTTGACAATAACTACCTAATATAGCACATATTTTACTGTATTTCATGGTACAATCCGGTGCATGAAAACATGTTGATTTCCTTCCAAAACAAAAGTAAATCTTGTTTGGGGGATACTCTCTCAGTTGATTTACGCATCAATTATGTTTTTTTCTCTTGATTCAAAAACCACGACTCGCAATTACATAATCATATGGTCCTTTGTGTTACCATTTTTTTGATCCTGCTATTCCTATGGATTGATGATATCATGAGCAATAAAATAACGCATGTGCGCACAGTTTGCACACAATGAGGATGATTTGTATTTTTTTTAAAATATAAATACTTTTACGGTTGCTTTTTTGAATTATTTTTGTTAAACTTAATTGTGCAGTTAGGAGTGAGAATATGGCTGAATGCTACGTAACAGGTAAATCAACAGTTTTTGGAAATAAACGCAGTCACGCGTTAAACGCGACTCGCCGTACATGGAAGAGCAATCTTCAAACAGTACGTATCAAGAACGCAGACGGAACAATAAGTAAAGTTAAGGTTTCTGCTCGCGCTTTGAAGAAAAACAATCTAGAACGCGTTTAAAATAAAAAAGGCCAACAGCCTTTTTATTTTTTATTTTTTTGAGATGATTGAAAGTAATCTACCCTGATGCACTGTCACTGTTCCTTGATTTGAAAGGATTTCATTGCTGATGCATAATGGATCGTACTGATTTAATGAATAATGATCTAGTGGATATTTGAATCCAAATAAGGATAGTACTGCTTCTGGGTATCCGATGAATGTATTATAATCACGATTTGATAATGAATGCACGCCTTCTTCCAATAAGAAGAGAGTGCTTTTTTCATCCTTGATGACAAGTTTAGGAAACTGATTGAAGAACATCGTATGCACCATGAAGTGTTCGATTCTTTCTCCGCCAATTCCACCAATCATATAAAGTGATTCAGGATTTTTGTTCATCCCTTCTATCAATGCCTGATTGGTATCAGTCACATCCTTCACAGGATTGAGTCTGATCACATTCAAGCTGTTCAGCATGCCCTGATTCGACAGGGAGTCAAAATCTCCGATTGCCAAATCGATTTTGATTCTTTGTTTATAAAGATTTGAAACCGCCTGGTCGACAGCAATGATATAATCATCTTCTCGAAGGGGGAAAAATGCTCTAATATCCTTTGGTGTGGGATGTGTGATGACGAGTACTCTCATCTAAGAGACAAAATACCTTGAATACGGTCTTTTTGATTGAATAGATAGCTTCCTGCAACTGCGATGTCCACACCGGCATCACGGCAAAGCGCTATCGTTTCTAAATTGATTCCACCATCAACTTCAATCACAAAATCAAGTTTCATTTCTTTTCTGATTATGACCAGATCCTTCACCTTGTCCAAACTGGACATGATGAATGACTGCCCACCGAAACCTGGTTCAACAGTCATGACTAAAACAAGAGCCGCATCTTTGATATAAGGTAACAAATCACGGACTGGAGTCGCTGGTTTAATGGATAATCCAACACCAATCTGATGCTTCTTGATCAAGGATATCGTTTCAGAAACTTTGTTGGCTTCTGTATGGATCGTGATGAATTTTGTCTTAGGAAAAACAAACTTTTCCACCCAATTGAAGGGATCGGTGACCATCAAATGAACATCGAGCAAAAGCTCGGTGTTTTTTTCGATTTCTTTGGCAATCGCCGGACCAAATGAGATATTGGGTACGAAATGCCCATCCATGATATCAAGATGCAGATAATCCGCATTTTCTATGGACTTCAGTTCTTTCTTTAAATTGCTGAAATCAGCGGTTAATACGCTAGGTGCAATCTTCATGATGCCCTCCTAATATTTATCCTTTTGATTCTTGACTTCGTCACAAAAAGCAACATAATTTTCATAGCGCGAAGCTAACATGTCTTTGGTTTCCACAGCATGCTTGACCGCACAATCCGGCTCATTTAGGTGCAGGCACTTAGATCCGAACCGACATTCAGCGCTCAGCTTTAGAAAATCCGGATAGAATCCTCTAACCTCATCCACATGAAAGATTACAAATTCAATCTTAGAGAACCCTGGAGTGTCGACAATGAATCCTCCGTTATAACGGTAGAGTTCAGTATGTCTTGTCGTATGCTTCCCACGCCCCAGCGCTTTCGATATTTCTTGGGTTTTTAATTCAAGCTCCGGCATCAATGCGTTTAATAATGTTGATTTGCCAACACCAGTCTGGCCAGCCAAAACAGATATTTTATCTCTGAATATCTCCGATAAAACATCGATTCCGATACGTTGTTTGCTGTTGACATAATAGATGTCATAACCAATATTTTTATAGTATTCCAAGTCTTTTTTTAATGCTTCCAGCTGTTCTTTTCCAATCAGATCAATTTTTGAAATGATTAAAACAGGCGTCAGCCTTTCCTGGTTCATGATGACTAAAAACTTGTCTAAAAGATGAAAACTGAAATCGGGGCTGATTGCAGAAAATACAAGTAAAACCTGATCAATATTGCAGACGTCCGGTCTAACCAAATCATTTCTTCTCGGAAGGATTTCTGTAATCAGAAATTGATCTTCTGAATCATCATAAACGACATAATCCCCAACTTTTGGAGAAATCGTCATGATTTTCTGTTCCTTCTTCGTTTTCATGGAGGTTTGACGATAGAATGTAGAATCCTCGTCTAGCTTCACATACCTAAGTTTGCCGCGTGCAAACGCGATGACTTCTTCTTTTGTTTCAAGGTCAATTAACGTATATTGATTTGCAATGTATTTTTTGATAAAGCCTTTTCTCAAATTTTCCTCCTATAAATGCTGACTTCTAAGCTGTCCGCAGGCAGCATTGATGTCATGTCCTTGTTCCTTGCGTAAGGTAACTTGAATCTTATTTTTAGATAATATATCGTAGAATGTATTCATGGTTTGGGAAGCGGAACGCTTGTAAGGAGCTTCTAGAACCTCATTATATGGAATTAGATTCACATAAACGTTGAGTCCTCTAAGCACTCTGGAGAGTTCTTCAGCGACCTCAGGCATGTCATTGATGCCATCAATCAAGATATATTCGATGGTTACTCTTCTATTTGCAACGCTTAAATAATATTTAATTGCGCCGATGACTTCTTCAACCGGATAACGCTGATTGATTTTCATCAATTTCGTTCTGATTTCATTGTTTGGCGCGTGCAAGCTGATGGCTAAATTGACCTGAAGACCCATGTGTGCGTATTCCTTAATTTTAGGAACGATGCCCGATGTAGAAACCGTAATGTGTCTTGCTCCAATTTCCAATCCTTTCGGATGATTCACAGTCGTTAAGAATCTCATCAATTGCTCATAATTATCAAAAGGTTCGCCAATCCCCATCACCACGACATACGCGATGCGTTCCTTGAGGATTCTTTCGGTTTCAATGATTTGAGCGATGATTTCACCAGCGGTCAAATCTCTTTTCTTCTTTAAAAGACCGGATGCGCAAAAAGAACAGCCGATATTGCAGCCGACCTGCGTGGTTACGCAGATGGAATTGCCGTAATGATGCTGCATCAAGACAGATTCGATCAAATGACCGTCATGCAAGCTATAAAGCGCCTTGATGGTTCCATCGGTCGAGGTATGCTTTAAAACAAGCTCGAGAGCTTGTATTTTATAGGTTTCTTCAAGTAAAACAAGCAACTCCTCGGGGAGGTTTGTCATTTCTCTGAATGTTGCTACCTTTTGTTTATAAAGCCAGTTCCAAATCTGATCAGCACGGAACTTTTTATGGCCATTTTTGCTTAAAAACTCGACTAACTCTTCGTAAGTTAGATTGTAAATTAACATTTCATCACCCTATCATTCATTATACACTTTTTTTATTCATTTACGAGAAAAAAACCTGAGGAGTCAGGTTTTTAACTGCGAACAACTGCTTGGAAACTAAAGCTTAATCTGCCAGTTATTTTTTTCATCAAGAGATCGACATCCTCGGTAGCCAAGGTCTTGTCGTTATCATTGAATACGAGGTTGAACGCGATTGATTTCTTGCCTGATTCAATGTGGGATCCCTGATAGACATCGAAAAGATCGATGGAAACCAAATTCTTTTTCACGGTTTGCCTGATCATGGAAATGAGATCATGGGCTGTAATTTTTTCATCAACGACAACTGCTAAGTCTCTTGAAATATTAGGGAATCTGCTGATTGGCTTATAGTCAATCTTGGATTCTTCTTCGAGCAATGATTTCAAGTTGATTTCACAGATGATGGTGGTATCAATTCCAAGTGCTTTCGCTTCTGTCGGATGGATTTCTGCAATCTGCCCTAAAACATGCTTGTTATAGATGATATTTGACTGTTTATAAGGGTGGAAAGCGTCAGTTTTTGAGGTAGGCACGTAGTCGAAATAGATGCCTAAAGGATTGAATACGCTGTCGATGATGCCCTTGACTGTGAAATAATCTGGTTTGAATACTTCCTTGTTCCAAGGGTTCTTATGCCAAGCGCCGCTCATGGCGATGCCTAAATGATACGTTTCGATATCCTTAGCGAAACAGTTTCCCATTTCAAAGATTGCGACTGAGGATTGCTGTCTGGACTGATTGTAGCTGACTGCTTCTAGTAAGCCATGCACTAAGCTTTGTCTTAATGTTTTCTTATCCTCAGAAAGAGGCATGAGCAGTGTTACAGGTTCACCCATGTGATTGTATCTGTGTACCTTTGTTGGCTCAAGCAGGCTGTAGGTAATGACTTCATTCAGTCCAAGATTGGCTAAATGATGACGAATGGCGCGCAGTCTTTTTTGTTTATAGGTCAGTTTGCCTTGCAAAGGAGCGTCAATGGATTTCATCGGAATACGGTCGAGACCGTAAATTCTCGCGATTTCTTCAACCAAATCAGCGTTGATCAAAATATCTGTGCGATAGCTTGGAGCAGTGATGATATAATCGTTCTTTTCAATTTTGTAGGTATAATTATAATCTTCAAAGTATGAAATGAGTTCTTTTTCATCGATCACGACGCCTAAAGATTCATTGAAATAGGATTTGGATACTTGGATCGATGGGTTCTTCACTTCATGATGAATAGCCTTAGCAACACCTTTTGAAACTTTGGCATCAGCAAGTTCAATTAAAAGTTCAGTTGCGCGTTCCATGCCGAGATAGACGCGTTCATCATCGATTCCACGTTCAAATCTAAGTGATGAGTCGCTTCTTAAATTCAATCTCTTGCTGGTCTTTTGAATGCGTTTCGGTTCAAAATATGCAGCCTCAAGAATGACTGAAGTCGTATGTTCATCAATCATGGTATTTGCTAGTCCCATGACGCCTGCGATCGCGATTGGTTCTTTGCCGTTCGTTATAACGACATCGCTTGACTCTAACTCGCGTTCAATGCCATCAAGTGAGATGACTTTTTCACCATTCTTGGCATCTCTGACTAGAATATAATCTGATGATACCTTTTTCGCATCAAAGGTATGTAATGGCGTTCCATATTCGATTAAGACATAGTTGCTGATATCGACAACATTATTGATTGGTTTGATATCAGATGCGAGGAGCGCACTCTTCAGCCACCAAGGAGATTCTTTGATAACAAGGCTCTCAAAATGACGTGCATAATATCTGCCGCATCCTTCTGACTTGATTTCAATAGAAAGTGGATTTTTAGATCCTTCTTCTTTAATCTTATAGGAAGGTAGAACAACCTTCTGATTTGTCATGGTCGCAAGATCATAAGCAAATCCCAAGATGGATAGCAAATCCCCGCGGTTCGGTGTCAATTTAAGTTCCATGACCCATCCTTCCAAGGATAATGCTTCAAGACCGGGTGTACCGATCTTTTTAGGTGAATCAAAATAGTAAATGCCATCCTTAAATGCTTCAGGAATGATTTTATCGTCTAAGCCTAATTCCTTTAAAGAACAGATCATGCCATTGGAATCAACCCCTCTGATTTTGGAAGACTTGATTTGAAAATCACCAGGAAGGACAGTACCGACCTGAGCGACAACGACATATTGTCCAGCAGCAACGTTGGTGGCTCCACAGACGATTTGGTCTACTCTATTTCCCAAATCGACGGTTGTGACGTGAAGATGGTCGCTATTTGGATGATCTACACAAGTCAAAACCTTTCCAATCACTAGATTCGTGGAAGGATTCAAAGGCTTGAAGGATTCAACTTCGATGATTTTCTGGTTGGTGATTTCAAAAATATTTTCTGGGACATTAACCCATTTTTTAAGCATGCTTTGAATGATTTTCATTAGCGGTTAACCCCCTTGAATTGACTTAAAAAGCGGATGTCGTTGGTATAGAAATGACGGATGTCGTCAATATTATATTTCAAGATTGCAATACGTTCAACACCGATTCCAAATGCGAATCCTTGGAACTTAAGCGGATCATATCCACCCATTTTTAAAACATTAGGATGCACTCTTCCAGCTCCTAAAACTTCAATATAGCCTAGACTTCCATCTTTTTTGACATAAGAAACGTCAACTTCCACACTTGGTTCGGTGAATGGGAAATATGAAGGTCTCAATCTGATGACGCGATCTTCACCGAAGAGGTGTCTGATCATCTTTAATAAAGCATCCTTAAGATTGGCAAAGCTGATGTTTTGATCGATGACCAATCCTTCTATCTGCATGAACTGATGGCTGTGGGTTGGATCATCATCATCTCTTCGATAGACTTTGCCTGGGCAGATGATTCTTAAGGGTTCACCCTTCTTCAGAAGCATGGTTCTTGCCTGAACAGGCGAAGTATGTGTTCTTAATAACGTATTTTCATCAATATAAAAAGAATCCTGCATCGCTCTGGCTGGATGATCCTTTGCAAGATTCATCATTTCAAAGTTATAGTGGTCATTTTCAACTTCAGGACCTTCAGCAACCTCGTAACCAAGACCGACGAACAAGTCTTCGACATCTTCGATCACTTGATTGAGCGGGTGGATGCTGCCTTGATAAAACTGGTAACCGGGAAGCGTAACATCTATTTTTTCCTGTTCAAGCGTTTTTAACAGCTCAGCCTCTTCAAGCGCTTGTTTCTTCACGTAAAGGGCATGCTCAATCTGTTCTTTCGCTTCATTCACCTTTTGTCCGAAAGCAGGTCTTTCTTCCTGTGGCAAATCTCTGAGCTTTCCCATCATTAAAGATACTTCGCCCTTCTTGCTTAAATAACGGACGCGGATTTCTTCAACTCCTGGTAAATCATGTGCGGCATGGACTTCATCCAGCGCTTTTTTAATCAATTCAATTAAATACTCAATCATAGGTTCATCTCCTTCAAAATAAAATAAAAAAGTCCTTAGAACACTCTAAGGACGTAAATTTTACGCGGTACCACCTTAGTTCTAGAATTAAATTCTAGCCCTTAAAGCCCTTAACGCAGGCGAAACGGATGTTATTGGCATCTTCTCCAAGACGAATTCATCAAAGTGCTTGATGCAGCTTTCACCAGTGCTGCAATCTCTAAAACAAGCTTAACTCTAACTACTCTTTCTTTTCAACGAGTCTATTTAGTTTCTGCGTGAATAAATAATCATGAGGAATCTTAATAATTCCACATAAATCCAAACAATCGTCACCATCAAACCAACAGCAACTGTCCATTCATAAGTTTTTTCAGCGCCTGATGAAACAATCATTTCAGCTCTGTCAAAATCCAATGTCAGCATCAATGCTCCGAAAACGATGAAAATCGCACTGAAGACTAAAGCAATCGATGTGTCGATGTAAATCGTTGTGAACAAACTTAGTATACCAAAGAAAATGAAGAATACAACGAAACCAAGTAAAATAGAGTACATGATTCTTCTAAATCTATTGGTCACACGGATTGTTCTGCTTGAATAAAGGAATAGCATGACTGTGAAGATTGACGCAGTGCCAATCAATGCAGTGAGTGCGACACCCGGAATATAAGAATTAATCAAGACGGTAATCAGCCCTAAGAATATGCCTTCAGACAATGCATAGATAATCGCGAATGGCATTGCCAATCTTTGACTTCTTGTAGAAATGATTACGGAAATAAATGCCAAAATGATTGCAGGAAACAATAAAGTCATGACCATGTCTTGAAAATAAGTCATTCCGATATATCCGCTGAATGCAGCTAACGCTAATAACAAACCTGTTTTTCCAACGATTCCGCGGTAAGTCGCGACATCGCTGCCTTCATATGCTTCACTACGTTCTAATGTTCTAAAAACTGGATTTGAACTACGCATAAAATCATCTCCTTAAATTTCAATATTATTATATAATAATTTGGCATTATAGTGCAAATAAACCCGCTTCAATCACACTATTTTCCACATTTAAATCCTTAAATGCGCCAAATTGCTCAAGTTTTTCAAATACTGTCTTATTTATTTTTGTACGTTCCTTTACGTCTTCTCTCGTTGTGAATGGTTTTTCTGTCCGTTTCGAGATAATATCATAGGCTACAGAAGCACCTAAGCCATCAATCGCGCTGAAGGGCATTCTCAGTCCCTTGTCTTCCATGGTGAAGGTTGTAGCATCTGAACGGTTGATATCAATCGGTAAGAAATTATAACCGCGTTTCGTCATTTCCAATGCAACCCCAAGGGTAACAATCAAGTTTTCATCCTTCACTTTCAGATTGAACGAAGACTCATTCAACGTGGTTAACTTATTTCTGATTGCATTCGCTCCAGCGACCATGATTTCATAATCGAACTGCACTGCTCTCTTGGAGAAGAATCCGCTATAAAATAACAACGGCTTATAGACCTTGAACCAGGCGATACGCATCGCCATGATGACATAAGCGGTGGCATGCGCCTTCGGAAACATATACTTGATCTGGCTTGCTGACCAGATATACCATTCCGGAACATTGTTCTTACGCATTTCCTGTTCATAATCCAACCATTTCGCTTTATCCTTGCTTGGCTTGCCCTTACGGACAAATTCCATGATTTCAAAAGCTTTTAAAGGTTGAAGACCTAAATCGGAAAGCTGAACCATGATATCATCACGACAAGCGATGATATCGTTAAATGGAATCTTTCCAAAATCTGTTTTACCTGAAACGAGCGCTTGAGCATTTTTCAACCAAACGTCGGTTCCATGTGATAGACCTGATATCTTGACAAGTCCAGCGAATGTTTTCGGTTTGGTATCGACTAACATCTGTCTTGTAAAAGGCGTTCCAAATTCAGGTATCGCGTAGGATGCGACATCACTCATGATTTCATGAGGCTGTACGTTGATGATTTCCGTTCCGCAAAACAGTTCATAAACCTTGGTATCATCCAAGGGGATGTCTTGAGCGCGTTTGAATGGAAATTCAGTTGGGTTTAAAGACACGTAATCCATCAGAAATTTAATCATGGTCGGGTCATCATGTCCCAAGATATCAAGCTTCAAGAGATTGGCTTCAAAGGAGTGATAATCAAAGTGTGTCGTCTTCCAATCGGATGTAGGATCATCAGCTGGAAACTGGATTGGCGTAACATCAAAAATGCTCTTCGATTTTGGAACGACAACGATGCCACCAGGATGCTGTCCTGTTGATCTTTTCACGCCTTCGATCTTTCTTGCCAGACGTTCAATCTGTGCGCTTCTGGCTTCAATATGCTTATCTTCCAGATAGCCTTTGACATATCCGTAAGCATTTCTTTCCGCAACCGTTTGGATTGTTCCNNATCGCTTGATAATCTCCAGAGAAGTTCAAGTCGATATCAGGTATCTTGTCTCCATCAAAGCCTAAGAAGGTTTCGAATGGTATGTCATGCCCGTCTTTCAGTAGTTCTTTTCCACAGATCGGACATTTTTTAGATGGCAGGTCATAACCGGATTGAATGCCTTTCATGAAGGGTTGAAAATCCTTTTGTTCCTTGGTAATTCCATAATGATGTATTTCTTCATCGGTGAGATGGAAAACAGTAAAATCACCATTTGGACATCTGTAATGCGGCTTTAAAGGATTGACTTCTGTAATATCAAGTAAGGTTGCAGCAAGTGATGATCCGACAGATCCTCTTGATCCAACTAGATATCCGTCATCCAATGATTTTTTAACTAGAAGATGTGAAATATAATAGTTTGGTGCGAATTCATTATCGATGATATTTTTAAGTTCTCTACTGACACGATCTGTAACGATTTGATGCGGGGTTTGTCCGTATAAATAAATCATCTTGTCATAAACCAGCCTTTTCACTTCATCAGAGATGCTTTGAATACCTAAAAGATCCTTAAAGGCGTCATCTGGAAGTGAATAGAGTTGATTGGAGAATGCTTGTATTTTTTCAATCTGGCTATTTAAATATTGGGTATTTTTAACAACGACTTCATTTGCGAGTTCCTTGCCTAAAAAAGACATGGATTTCATCATTTCCTCGGTCGTGAGGAAGTATTGCTCAGGCATGACATCGTATTTGGAAAGTTCGTGGATTCCCCCTCCGACTAATGGTGTTCTAATATAGATTTCACGGTATAGAACATCCTTCTTTTCCAAATAATGGACATCACCGGATGCAATCACGATTTTGTTTTGTTCTTTGGCCAGACGGATGATTTTGGTGATGACAGCTTCGATGATTTCATCTGCGTATGCGCCGAGTCCATCCTTCAAATGCTTGTACACCTGGGGAGGTTGGACTTCGATATAATCATAGTATTCAATTGCTTTTTTAAGTTCTTCATCGCCTTTGTTCATCGCAGCTTCAAAAACATCGCCGTTCGCACAGCCGCTTCCAACCAATAGTCCTTCCCGGTATTTATCAAGAACTGATTTCAATGTTCTTGGACCGGAATAGAAATGTGTGGTCAAGGCATCGCTCATCACTTTGAATAGATTTTTATATCCTATCTGATTTTGTGTCAACACCATGACATGATAAGGCCTGATATGCTTCCATGATTCATTGTCATCAATCGCTAAATTGATTTCATGATAGTGCTTGATTCCTTTTTGCATCAGATCATTCATCATGAATAACCAAATTTGTGCGGTGACAAACGCGTCATCCTGAGCTCTATGATGTTGTTCCTGCTTGACCTTGAAATACTTGGCGACGGCTTTTAAATTAAACTTTTTCAAGTCTTGATTGTAGAAATATCTAGAAATATTCAAGGTATCGATGATCAAAGAATCATCAAACAGCCTTTCCAAACGCTTTGCATTTTCCTTAATGAATCCGATATCAAACATTGCATTGTGCGCAACCAGTATGGAATCCTTTGCGAAGTCTAAAAACCCCTGCAGAGCGTCTTCAATGGAAGGTGCCTGTTCAAGCATTTCGTCTGTGATGTCTGTGAGTTCTGTCGTGAAATGAGAAAGTGATTCACCAGGATTGATGAATGTCTGATAGCGTTCTGTGATGGATCCTGATTCTATTTTGGTTGCTGCGATTTCAATGATTTTATCTCTTGTGCTGGATAGACCTGTCGTTTCTATATCGAAAACCACATATTTCGCATCTTTTAGCAAGATGTTTTTCGTTGAGTCTGATGTGATTTTGAAGTTTTGCTCATCAACAAAATCGAGTTCAACACCGTAAATGGGTTTAATCTCTTTTTTTAGTGCTGCTTTATAAATATCCGGGTATGCATAAAGACCGTTATGATCAGTAAACGCGATGGCTTCGTGACCCCATTTGATTGCTGTGTCGATATAGTCTTGCGGATCATTGACCGCATCCATATTGGACATCTTGGTGTGGATGTGGAATTCAATTCTTTTTTCTTTGGCTTTATCGATACGTTCTTCTTTTTTACTCTTCTCAATGAAATTGATGGCATTCGCATTGACAATGACATCCTTCTGATACGTATCAAATGCTGCATAGCCTTCAACCTGAATCAAATCGCCTTCATGAAGGGATTCAGCTAAGTCCTTATCCTTGGTTGATTTGACAAAGCGCTTGACATAAATCGCGTCGTCATCATCTCCTAAGACAAAGGTCAGTAGCGTCGAATTGGGAAGAGCTTTCTGCTCTAACTTGGAAATAACGCCTTCTATTAAGAAATTCGTATCGCCTTTTTCATTTTTATATTGATCCAATCGGTATTGATCCAAAGGAATCTCTTTGATGGAGATTGCTTGCGGACTGCTTTTCTTAGCGAAAGTCTTCTTGGTATCTTTCTTAACGTTTTGCTTTGCATATTCTTGTTTCTGTTCAAGAATATTCACTTGATCCTTAATCGAAGATTCAATCATCTTGCTGGTCGGGGTGAGTGTATGGATCACTTCCAGCTTGATGCTAGTTTTCAATCCAAATGAATCCAGTAACATCGTAATATCCTTAAAATAATCCTGTAAATAAATGCTATCTTGATCAACAGATAAAATATACCCGTCTTTCTCATATCTGGCCTTAAAGTTCTTAAGCACCATGAATCTCGCTTTTTCTTTAGATAACTGAATGACAGCATAATCAAAATAACTCATCGCATGCTCTTCAAATCCTTTTAAGGACTGATAATGCAGTTGAACATCAACTCCAGCATGGACTTTTGAAATTAGAAAATAACTTTGAAGCGTCTGAATAAATGGAAAAAGAACCTCTGGTTCGACAACATCGGATAAGGTGATATCAAATATCCATTTTTTTGTTTTCAAATCAATCAAGACCTGATTCAAGGTTGCCTGATTCAATATGGGTGAGATAAACTTTGATTGTTCTAGAAATAACTGAAATTTGTCTTTTTTCACTCACTTGACCCCCTTGGTTACAATGTTCATGGAACGATATGTAAATAAATGATAGAAATATACGGTGAAAATACTGATAAATTCAAGATTTTCAAGACTGAAAAGCTTTAAAACCAACTCACTGAAAACCCAAATTGTCGATAGATAGACAGAAAGCTTGAATCTTAACAGGATCGGCAATTGAACACGCTGTGAAAAGAATACCATCAATAAACTCATGAGGATAGTTATGAAGAGATAGTCAAGCAACCCGATGGTATAATTCAAGGATACATCCATGAATCCGATAATATCTTGTCTTTCCATGAATATTTTGAGCGCTGTTGAAAGTTCTCTGATTGAAGTTGAATCTACTAAACTGAAATCATGGTTGAGCAGACCAAGTGCGACATAAGTTTCACGGTCCAGTTCAACATTGGAGACAAACAAAACCAGTTCAGTTTCCTCAAATACAAAATTGAGTGTCTGCATGCCATAGTCTTGATCACCGACATAAAAAGAGAAATAATCAAATGACATCTTTTTAGATCCTTCAAAAGAAAGGACACCATCAGTAATACTTGCATTTTCGATTCTAAAATCGGTTTCAACGGCTTCTACCATCATGGTATAGCGTTCAACAGACATTTCATCGGTAGCAACTGAGGTAATTAAGGCTGGTATAATCAAAAAAAGTGGCAGTAATAAGATGTATAAGATTGTTCTAATCCACGAATCTTTTATAAAAAAAACCGCGAATTGGGGTCTTGATAAACTAGTTGCCAGTCTCTTAAACATGCCTTCAACTCCTTGTGTCTTATTATATCATAATAATGTTTTTATGATAAAATGTAAATGGTGAAAAAAGATGAACTTGATGAATCACGAAAAGCATTATAACACGTTAAACAACTACTATTTGATGAAATACAACAAAAAAGTCTTTAAAATTGCCTTAAATGGTGGATTTACCTGTCCAAATATCGATGGAACGGTAGCTTCCGGAGGGTGTACTTTTTGNNTTAAAGTGGGAGGAAGGGTATTACATCGCTTATTTTCAAGCGAATACCAATACCCATGCACCACTTCCAAGATTAAAATCGCTTTATGAAGAGGCGATCACCTTAGATCCGAATATCGTGATGCTTTCCATCGCGACAAGACCTGATGTTTTACCTCTCGATGTCATTGATTATTTAAGTGAATTGAATCAAAGGATGCCGGTTCAGATCGAACTTGGCTTGCAGACCATCCATCAGAAAACTTCAGACTTAATTAACCGGGCGCATGATCTTGTATGTTTCGATGAAGCAGTAAAAAAATTAAGAGAGAAAAACATTGAAGTCATCGTCCATATCATCAACGGGTTACCCTTTGAAACCAAAGACATGATGATTGAAACGGTTAAACATATCAATAAGTTGGATGTCCAGGGAATCAAAATCCATATGCTTCATCTGATGGAAAAAACGAAAATGGGTCATGATTATAAAAAGAATCCTTGGAACTTGCTGACTTTGGAGGATTATGTCGACGTGACTGTCGATCAGATTTTATGGCTTCGAAAAGATATCATTATCCACAGATTGACAGGCGATGCGCCATTAAAGATGCTGATCGCACCTGACTGGACGAAAAGAAAATTCGTCGTTACCAATGAAATCGATAAAAAATTAAGAAAAATAGGATTATTCCAAGGTGATTACTATGAAAAAGAGCTACATACTGGAAACAGCGCATCTGCTGCTCTCTAATTTAATCAGTAAAGAAGATGTTGTTGTTGATGCCACCATGGGCAACGGTCATGATACTGTTTATCTTGCAGGCTTGGCTCAGCATGTTTATGCTTTCGACATCCAGGAAAAAGCATTATATGAAACACAGAAAAAGGTAAATGAACAAGGACTAAATAATGTCAGTTTATTTCTTGACAGCCATCAACATATATTCAATCATGTGAATGAATTCAAGGGTGTTATTTTTAACTTGGGTTATCTTCCTAATGGAAATAAGGAAATCACCACCAAAAGTGATGTGACGCTTGAAACACTTCATCTGCTCATTCCTCATATGAAGATCCATGACTTCATCATGCTCGTCATCTATATCGGTCATCCTCAAGGGTTCATCGAATCAAAAGCTATCGAAGCTTATTTAAAAACACTTGACAACAGCACTTATAAGATATTGAGGGTGGATATGCCTTATCAAAACAATCAACCCCCTTACATCAACTTAATCACAAAAATAAAAGACGGAAGCTAAATTAGCCTCC
>DOYO01000113.1 GCA_003518475.1 Acholeplasmataceae bacterium | reverse complement strand
CTTTGGTCTGATACAACCTGAGTATCCTTGATGAGCGTGTAAGGCAGACGGCAAGGTTGAGAACATTCCCCACGGTTTCCGGATCTTCCTCCATGCATCGAACTCATCAAGCAATTTCCTGAAAAACAAACGCATAATGCGCCGTGAACAAAGACTTCTATTTCTATATCGACACTTTTTTTAATTTGTTTGATGGTTTCAATGGATGTTTCTCTCGCAAGAACAATCCGTTTTACTCCGATTTCCTTTAAGAACTTCACTTGTGCGATATTATGGGTATTGACTTGTGTGGATGCGTGAATTTCGATATTCGGATATCTCTTTGCCAAAATCTCAATGATTCCGATATCTTGGACGATAAATGCATCGACATCGTGCTTGACCAGGAAGTCTGTATAGTTCAGCAAATCCATGACTTCATCGTCAAAAACGACCGTATTGACAGCGACATACACAAAAACACCACGCAGGTGTGCGTAGTGAATCACTTCAATTAAATTTTCATCATCAAAATTGCTGGCGTATGCACGTGCACCGAAACGCTTTCCGGCCAAATAAACGGCTTGTGCGCCTGCATTAATCGCTCCGATGAGCGATTCCTTACTTCCTGATGGTGCTAGTATTTCCATTTTGCTCAAGCTTGTTCACCTCTATACATCACACAAAAATTATACCAAAATGAGGAAGGAAATCATAGTAAAAAATATGTCAAAATTCGTATGTCACCTGAGTGAGTTTCTCAGAATAATCCCATAATGCTTTTTGATGACTCTTGTTATAGCTAATCTTGGAAGAACGTACGATTTTACCTTGCTTGACATAGCTTCCGCTTTCTGTTTCATATTCTTTTTTGATTGCGACATCCACCATGAATTTTGCTGGAAGGTATGGCGAAGTTCCAGTTCTGCTTCTGATTTCCCAAACAAATCTCGCAAGCGGTGAAGTATTTTTATTTCCGATGTTCGTTTTGACTAGACCCGGATCGATTGCGTAAATTTTGACATGCGGACTTCTTCTAGCAAATTCCTTCACAAAGAGAACGTTATAGAGTTTTGAACGTTGATAAGCGCG
The DNA here is from genome assembly GCA_003518475.1 of Acholeplasmataceae bacterium. Lineage (GTDB taxonomy): Bacteria > Bacillota_I > Bacilli_A > Acholeplasmatales > Acholeplasmataceae > Peloplasma. The sequence goes on along the minus strand of DOYO01000113.1, from coordinate 1,696 downwards.
TAATATGTTATATCCTTTTCTAGATTGAAGATTCCTTAAACTGAAATATGCGCGGTAATGGGAAAGAGAACTGACAACAAGTACACGTGGATCATCTGATTTTTTTAAGAGGGGATAGAGCCTGTTGGTCAGTAAGAATATAGACAGGTGATTGGTGGCGAAGGTAATTTCATTCGCATCTTCATTTTCGTGATAGCCAGATGTGACTCGACCAGCAATGTTCATCAAGATATCGAATTGATCATCATACTTCCGATGAATAAAATCGATTAAATTGTTGGCTGCAAGATTAACTTGTCTGTTATCAGATAAATCACCGATTACAAAATCCATGGAAACATCCTTGGTCAGATTCGCAAATTCAATCTGCAACGCTTCTATTTTTTCGTAATCCCTTCCTAAAGCGACGACATTGATTTTTTCCTTCAGCAGTAATTCAACGACAGCCTTGCCGATACCTGAAGTCGCGCCTGTAACGATTGCAACTTTACCCATAAAATAATCACCTCTTCTCATATATCTTATCATGAATGACAAACCGTGTGATATAATAGACCTGAAAACGAATAAGGAGGAGCATCATGTTACCATTAAATGTATACTCTGAAGTCGCTCCATTAAAACGGGTATTGTTGCACAGACCTGGCAAAGAACTAGAGAATTTAACACCTAAGTGGCTGAAAGAGCTGCTTTTTGATGATATTCCCTGGTTGGAAAAAGCGCAAGAGGAACACGATTATTTCAAAAACATTTTAAATCAGCACGGAGTTGAAGTTGTCTATTTGGATGATTTGGTTGTTGAAAGTTTAAACACTCCACAAATCAAAAGGGAATTCATCAATCAGTTCATCTATGAATCCCATGTCACCAATCCGACAACTCAAAAAAAGATTATCGATTTCTTTTTATCTATGGACACCAAAGACATGATTCATCATACGATGGCAGGAATCTGTAAAGAAAGCTTGCCCGGATTTAAAAAGAGAAGTTTGAAGGATCATATCAGAGATTATCCTTTCATCACAGATCCTATGCCTAACCTTTACTACACCCGTGATTCTTTCGCAATCATCTTTGATGGTGTTTCTTTGAACAAGATGTTCAGAAAAGCCAGACGCAGAGAAACGATTTACGGAGAGTATATTTTCAAATATCACCCTCTCTATAAAAATACGAAGCACTTCTACTCCAGATATGACAGATATTCCATCGAAGGTGGAGATATTTTAGTGTTGACAGATCAAATCGTTGCAATTGGAATCAGTGAACGGACAGAACCTGATGCCATTGAAACAATCGCAAAAACTTTATTTAAAGAAACGGATGCTCAGGTGATCCTTGCCATTGATTTGCCTAAGAAGAGAAGCTCGATGCATTTAGATACTGTCTTAACGCAGGTTGATCTAGACAAGTTTCTGATTCATACCGATTTCCAAGGAAAACTTAATGTCTATGAAATTTATAGGGGCTCAAAGCCTGGTACATTGAAAATGTTTGAAAAGGAATATTCAATCAAACGATTATTTTCATATCATTTAAAGAGAAAAATTACATTAATTCCATGCGGTGGAGATAATGAGGTTGCAGCAGATCGCGAACAATGGGGAGATGGAGCGAATGCTTTATGTATTTCACCGGGAGTCGTCGTTGTCTATGAACGCAATCAAATCACCAATCAGCTCTTGAGAGCGGAAGG
>DOYO01000108.1 GCA_003518475.1 Acholeplasmataceae bacterium | reverse complement strand
TTAAGATAAGAACCTTCTAAACGAATATTATCATTGATGGTATGCGTTGTGTAAGACTGTATAAGGTTATGTCTAGACTTATATTTAGGTTCATCATGAGACTTGTTAAAGAAATTGCTATAGGCTTGTTTCAGATGTAACCAAGCAGTCGTCAAACTTTGAGAGTCGACGTCATACATATAAGGAAACTCTTCTTTAATACGTTTAGGATTGAGATAGTCATGACTGTTGAGTAGCTCTGGATACTTCCCGTAAAGTGCATAGATAGACTTACGTTCTAAAAGAAGCATATTCCACATTTTTCTGACACAGCCAAATGTTTGCTGAATGAGATCGATTTGCTTGGTTGTAGGTTTCAGTCTATAGACATAACCTTTCATGGTTTCATTCATATCATCCATCCCCTTATATCGCGATTTCTATACTTATATTATATCATATAATGATATAAGGAGGTTTACTTATTTATAGATATTTTAAAAATTAGATAAGGAGTGTTTCATTCATCTCCCATTTAATTCTTTGAAGAGGGAGTTTTCTGAAACATATTAGATAAAATAAATAGCAAAGCAAAAATGATCAAATGCACATTTTTGACTTCGCTCTGTCTCTCTTAAGCTTATATTAAATTACAAATTAATTATAATTCTTTTGACAAAAAAAGTCAATACATTTTCCAATGTAAACCCTTGCATAATTTTTTTAAATTGGTGCTATAATAATATCACGACATTTGAATGTCACATGGAAAGAGAAGATTTTATGAATAGCAGTAAGAATCAAATTATTACGATTATGGCGATTGCCAGCACAATCGTATTTGTGCTCGCATTTGTAATGCTTGTTTTTGGGGATGAACTTGACAGAATGTTCAATGTCATCGGAATCAGAGTTGCGACCTTGTTTGTTGCGTTCGCATCATTCTTTTCCAGCTTCTTGTTCAGTTTATTGATCTTATTGCATAACAAGACGGTTGTAAAGATGAANNGAATTCATGGACCGCATGCTGATCTATGCTGAATCTCAACGATATGTGGAACGGATGCTACAAAGAAAATCAATGATTTTTCATATGATTGAAGACCATACCAATGAACAGGATGTGTTTGACCACCCTGAAAACTATCGTTTCGTATCTCTTAAAATACCATTTAGAGTCATTGAAGGAAGAACTGTTTCCTCTATCACCTTCGATAAACTTAGGTTTGAAAGAAATGGAATCAATTATGAATTCTTGACTCCTAAGTCAGAGCATGAAAGCAGAGCATTCCTCTTATACAATGAACAGACAAAAAGAAATAATGTCATCATTAATCTAGTGATTAAAAATGACAGTATTTTCTACAATCCCAATTTAGTCAACGTGTTTTCTAAAATCAAGATTTATATCAATATTACCAGCTTGCTGGGTGTAAAGGTCAAAGGAAACAGTGAACTTTATTTCACGAACCCTGAACAGATCGAGGGAGACGGAACCAATACATACCGTATTAACTCAGCCAATTTCACATTGACTGAAATGCCTAAAATCACCCATATTTAATTATTTCACCTTCATATCAACGACATCGAGCTGTTTTTCTTTAATTTCCATCGCGTACTGGATAGATTCTTTGATTGCTTGCTTGATGTCATCTGCTTGAACACCTAATTCTTTCATGAATTCAGGACTGATGAATGCATTTTTTGACATGACCTTAAGGAATTGACTGGGATTGAGTCCTGGTTCGATTCCTTTTTTTTGATACTCTTTTTTCTTTTGGTTAAATCCGATTTGAGCGAGGAAGTTTGGAACCGTTATGATTCTCTTTTCAGGTGTTCCCATCGCGTCTAAAATGATTTTGATCAGCTCAACCCATGTCATGTTGTAGTAACCGACAGGATATGCGGTTTTACCTTGGCCGCTAAGGATCGCGCCTTCAATCGCTTGAGCGACCTGGTTCAAGGTGACCATTGTCGTACCGCCTTTTGGAAATAGAATTCTTTTTGGTTTTTCAAACATATCAACGAACATGGTCCAAACCGGTCTTCTACCTTTTTGAGCACCAAAAATGTAAGGTAGTTCTAAAACCATGACTTCAAAGGAGTCATCGGAAAATGAGAATGCCATGTTTTCTTGATCAATGCGGCTTCTGATGTAGGGATGTGTCTCATATAAATTTAAATTTTTCCAGGTTTTAGCGAAATAGGAGAAGTATGAACCCAAGACAATCGCTTTTTTGACGCCAGCTTTTTTAGCTGCCGAAAGCATTCTCTGTAATGGATCAATGTTATATTTTTGATAGGACTCATAGACAGGATAACTAAACTCGACGCGCTCGTCTACCCCAGATGCGAAAATGAAAATATCCATGCCTGAAAAAAGCAACTTAAGGTCAAAATCGCTGATATCCATGTAATTTTTGAAGGTTAACTTCATTTCTTTCGGTATGCCTGCATTTTGCGGGAGGGGAGGTAAAGCGATTGAGGTAACCTCATGACCATGCGAAATGAGCAGCTCTGCTGTCTTCGCTCCAATCAATCCTGTTCCGCCTGCGATAAATACCTTCATGTTAATCACTCCTTTTAAAGATCGTTATGATTTGAAATAATTGGTACGTAATATTTTTCTTGAAATTTCATAATACAAACTAGACTGATTCATCTTGATTCGGTTGCTATCGGTGAGCATGTCGGATAAATAGACATGATGGATGCCGTCAAAGAAGGAGTAATCCTTATAATAGACGAGCGTTCCTTCAGTACCAAAGATATCGTTTCCTACATAATGGTTATAATCTCCACCTAAGTCAAACATGCTGTTGATCATAGGTAAAATGTCAAAGGAACTTGATAATAGACTGATTTCTTGATGGAGTAGACCTTCAGTCCACATGTATAGGTTCCCATGCTGCTTCAAATGGTTTTCGGTATATCCGCTATAGGATTCATAATCTTCCTGCTCAAGCGTATAAGGATAATGATCACCTGTCAATATGATGACAGTATCATCAAGGATTCCCTGATTTGTCAAGTCTGCAAATAGTTTTCCAACAAAAAGATCAAGCTCGATTTGAGTAGCGATATAATATTTGACCGAATCGGGAACAGCATCACCATAAAACGCATCCACCAAATTGTAATTCTTATTTGCTGCCAAGTTTGTCGTTCCATAAGGAGAATGACCTGATAAAGTGATGACGAAGCTCATGAACGGGCTTTGATCAGGAATGATGTATTCAACTGCCTGTTGATAAAATATGGAATCATAACGCATATCAGCATCTGATAAACCAATTTCATCCTGACCATAAAAATGATCATATCCATAGCCCGCATAAACGAGATGTCTGGTATAAAATTCCTTATAGTTGCTATGAATCGCAGAAGTTAAGTATCCATTTTGATTGAACAAATTGGCGAGAGATGTCGAATAACTGTTTTTGTTAAATACATAGCATGTTGGACCATCCTCAATGGATGGTATAAGACTTGTATTTAATATGAATTCAGTATCGCTTGTTGTTCTTGGAAATACAGGAGTATAGTGATTCTGAAAATCTATGCCTTCTGTTTTCAAACGATAAAGATTGGGAGTCAGTTCCATGGAAAATGCGATTTCATCATAGGATTCAGCCAAGATGAACACAAGATTTTTGTCCTTGAAGATTGCAGAGTATGCATTTAAATCATGTTCTTTTATATGATTTTCGAAGTAGTCTTCAATATAAATGGTATCTCTTCTGGTCGTGAGGATTGGAGTCATGAAATCAATAGCATCTCTAAATGATAGATTGAATGTTCCGAATCTAGACACGAAATCCTTCCTTGAAAAGACAGATTGATAGAGGTAGTGGTCGCTTGTGTGGAGTCTCGCTGATTTTACAGGATATTGCATGTTGAAATTGACAAGCAAAAATAAAATCATCGGGAAGGTGAATAGCGATATTAGATTCTTCTTGGAAAGTTGAACATGTGAAATGGACTTATTTTTAATGTAAGAATATAAGAATAATCCGAACGCAGCGATAATCATGACGTGAAGCCATTCGAAACGGTACATGCCTTCGCCTGATTCAAGACCTTCCCTGATTGTTCCAGCTTCTTTGAAACTAAAAAACTCATGAAAAATACGGTAGTAAATGTCCTGTCCAATTAAATAAAATGTATGAAAAGATACGATGAAAATATCAAAAATACGACTCAGCTTTTTAGGAAGCAGAAGTGAAACCGCGACAACCACCAGAAGGATGAACAACATGCTGATTGGATAGAGTTTCGAAAAAACCATTTCATTTTTGATGTAAAATGCGATTTCCATCCACAGGATTGCTGAAACGAAAATGATTTTGTCTTTATATGAGAACCAATCCTTTTGAATTGATTCTTTTTTTTGAATTATATAGTAAGCGACTACAAAAAGAGAACCGGCATAAATGGTCCATATCAAGATTGATTCAATGATGTCGTTTGTTCCATCTTTAAGGAAAAACAAGAGTCTGATCACCAATAAGGCGAATAATCCCAGCATTCCATAAAGCAGTATTCTCAATTGTTTTTTTCCCATAATCCCCACATTCACCTTCAGTAATTAGTTGTATTATATCATTTCTTCCATAAAATAAAAAGACTGGGGACCCAGTCTTTTCCTAATTGAACAGATGGAGATTGATGATATCATGCGCGCTGATTTTTTCAAAGGTGGATAAGATAATCACATGCTGGATCCAATCGATTTTTCTGATGGTTCCGAGGCTGGAGCGGGTATATCCATCTTTGTAATACTCAACTTCAATTTCTAGATTCTGATAAACTGCGATTTGAAGTTTTCTGTTCATTTCTTCATATTGATCATCACTTAAAACTGGTTGATCCTTTTTGCCAAGGCGGTATTTCAGTTCTTGAATGAGGGAATGATACCCCACTAAGGCATCAAATGGAGCCCATTTGATGATACCGCGGTCAACATACGTAGTCTCGTTATGCATGGTGGCCTCCAATCATCTTGTTTCTAGCTTTGACGGTTGAGGATTCCAATTCACTGGATGCGCGGTTGACGCTGTTTTTTCCATATTTGAATTTGATCTCATCCATCGCGGAATAGAGACTGTGTTCCCTTAAAATCTGATCTGCATCTTCAAAAATAGAGAATTGGTAGATTTCATTTTTGGATAAGCTTGTCAGGCTGATGTGGACGCGTCTGATCGGTTCATCGTCGTAGTATGTCTTGAATAGGGAAAGGCAGGTTTGATAAATGATGGATTCGCTCGAGGTTGGCTGTTCCAGCGTGATTTGTCTGGAAAATCCTCCACCGGTCGCTTTGCTGTAGCCGATACCCAGATGAATGGTTTTTGCAACTTTTTTTGCGAGGCGGAGACGTCTGGTGACGTCATCGGTCATCTCTCTGATGATTTGAAAAACATCAGGAGGGTAGTAATCTGAAAAGAGCGTCTGACCCATGCCGTAGCTCTTGCTGACCGTACGGATGTCTTTTTTAGATTGAATCAGGCTCATATCGATGCCATGCGTGTGGTAGTAGAGTTCCTCACCAAGAACCCCGAATATCTTCTTAAGCGTCTTGACATCATAAGCTGCGATATCTCCGATTTTGCGTAACCCCAAACGATTCAAATTGCGTTCCATGTTACTGCCGATTCCCCACATTTCTGAAAGGGGTTCGACTGGCCAAAGCTTGGTCGGGACATCCTCATAGGTCCATCTCCCGATGAAATCAGGGGCTTTTTTGGATTCAATATCCAATGCCAGCTTCGCCATCAGCATGTTTGGACCGATGCCGCATGTTGCGAACAGCTTGGTTTCGGTGTAAATGGCATCTAAAACCATTTTTGCCATCTCAAGATCTGTTTTCTTATAGTAACTCATATACTCCGTGATATCCAAAAATGCTTCATCAACAGAGTAAATATATAAATCCTCTTCAGAAATGAACCGTAGGTAAATCTCAATGATTTTGGCTGAATATTCCAGGTATAGTTCCATTCTGGGCATTCTAAAAATGATGTTTAAATTGGGTGGAATTTCGTGGATGCGGCATCTGCTCGGCATGCCCATTTTCTTCAAATAGGGAGACACAGCCAAGACAATCGAACCATTTCCTCTAGAGACATCAGCAACCACCAAGGGAGTTGTAAAAGGATCGAGGTTGGAGACCGCGCATTCAACGGATGCGTAGAAACTTTTCAAATCGATGCATAAAATATGACGATATAGTTTGTATTGCTCCATGCTCTCACCTCTCTTGTGCACCCATTATATCAATTTTTTATCAAATTGGAAGAGGGAAAAACAATGATTTTCAATGAAAGTGCATTCATGAAATCTTACATTTGTATACATTATAATATGATAGTGTTTTGAAGGAAAGATGAAGGGAGAACACAACAAAAAAGCACATTTTTCAATGTGCTTGATCAACTAAGAACGACCAATCATTTTAAACAAAAGATCTTTTTCTTTATTGGAAAGCGGTCTGAAATGTCCGGATGGAATATCAAGTGGAATATGCATGATTCTCACCCTCTTCAAAGAAAGAACGGTATAACCGAATGTTTCGCACATTCTTCGAATTTGTCTATTCATCCCTTCAGTCAGGATAATCCTAAAAGATTTTTCAGACACTTTTTCTACAATGCATGGCTTTGTTACGGTCTTAAGTATGGGAACACCCTTTGACATATCTTCGATAAAATCAGGCAAGACCCGACGGTCAACCTCAACGATGTATTCCTTTTCGTGATTGTTTTCCGCACGCAGAATCTCATTGACGATATCACCGTCATTGGTTAAAAGAATCAAGCCCTCGCTATCTTTATCCAAACGGCCGATATGGAAAATGCGCTGTGGATAATTGATGAAATCAATCAAGTTATTTTTGATTTTTTGGTCTGTTGTCGATACGATCCCAATGGGTTTGTTAAAGGCTAGATAAACCATTTTAGTGTTGTTTTTTATGCTTTTTCCATCCACGGTGACGACATCTGTTTCACGAATCTTCGAACCGATCTGAGCATGCTCTCCATTGATTAGGACACGACCCTGCTCAATGAGCCGATCTGCCTCTCTCCTTGAGCAAAATCCGGATTCGCTTAAGTATTTATTGATGCGGACTTCCATACGAGTTACAAGTTCTTGCTGTAGCAAACTGGAGCTGGATAGCTTTTGTTTTTCTTGTCTACAGTGATAGATTCAATGACAACATCCGTATAAGGGCGATCTCTGTAATCTCTTGGGGAAGCGACTATTTTATCAACAACCTCGATACCTGAGGTCACTCCGCCAAATCCTGCGTAAGCGCCGTCAAGATGAGAGGAATTTTGGTGCATGATGAAAAATTGGGAGGTTGCTGAATTCGGTTCGTTTGTACGCGCCATGGATAAAACGCCTCGAGTATGTTTTAAAGGATTATTGACGCCGTTTTGCTTGAATTCACCCTTGATTTCGCAGGATTTGGCATCGCCCCATCCGCCTTGAATCATAAAACCGGGAATCACACGGTGGAAAACAAGTCCGTCGTAATATTTTTTTTCGATGAGTTGAATAAAATTGCATACTGAATTTGGCGCTACATCATAAAATAGTTCCAAAGTTATTGTTCCAAGATCTTTGATTTTCATGGTGACAACTGGATTTTCTGGGTTTAGGTATGTTTGATAGTCCATAGTGATTCTCCTTTTAAATATGATTTACAGTGCATTTAGTGCACATGTTCATAAAGATTATATCATTATTTACTGAAAAAACCGCACCATAAATGCTCGATAGGAGTCATTTGAAATGGTGCGGTTTTATTGAGTGATTATTATAGTTAGTCGTGATATTTGACAGTATGTGAAACTTGTTCAAACTTATTTTCATACATATGGGTATCACTGACGCGAATAGCGTCATCGAGTGTAATGTCTCCATCATAAAGTGAGTAGCCAATAGCTGCTGTCATTAAGTAATCTTGGTTGAATACATGAATCCTGTCTTCAATCAATTGATGAAGATCTTTAATGGTATCATGAATGTCTTGATCTTTTTCAACTTCGATGATTACAATAAATTCGTCTCCTCCATACCGGATGACTGCTCCATGTTTACCAATAAAATTTTGAAGCCTGCTTGCAACAGTAATCAATATTTCATCACCGACCACATGACCGAATTGATCATTGGTATCCTTAAATCCATTGATATCGACAAATAGCAAATAAGTGATGAAATCAGGGTTTATTTTTGCATATCCGTGACTAATCAGCTGATTCAAGTATAAACGATTATAAACATTCGTAAGCGGATCGATAATGATGCGGGTTTCTAGTGACAATTGCTTTTTCTTAATGGTTAAAAAGTCATCAGCCACCATCACTGCGATATAGGAAACAAATATAAAAATCGAATAGTACAGGTAAAGCTGATCAATTCCGAAAAAGAATTCTGAAATTGCGATTGTACCAAGCATGATGACAATAAAGAACATGAACAAAACGCCTTCGACTTTTTCATATATGGATTTAGCAAACATGTATACAAAATAAATCGAAATTGCTGAAATCAGGTACGTCCAACACTGGAAGAAGGATTGATAATAAAATATAGGTAAGACTACCGTACTTAAAATCGCGAGAACACCTAAGGTATATGAAACATATCTCGTCCAGTATAATGGTTTGATGTAGCCCATGCGGAACATGAGAAATCCGAAGACTGGAAATAAAAACATACCAAACATATAATCAGCACGCACAATGATTTCCCAAGGTATCGCTGGTGCCAAATCTAGGATAATCTTATGGCCGGTTACAAGAATTCTAAGTCCGATCAGTAGTGAGAAAACACCTAAATGCAGTGATTTTTTTTCGTGTTTTGAAAGTGCATTCAATAAAATGAAAAACAAACCGATAGCAGCAAACCATCCAAAAAGGATACTTTCAACAAGTAGTCTTTCATGGTGCTCAGATGTCATACTTTCTGTATTTCCTAATTGTATGGGATTCCAGAATCCAGCTTTATAGTAAGTGAAATTAGATATTTCAACAATGATGGTAGAGTTACCGAGTTCATCGGGATAGAATACTCCAACTTTAGATTTCCATTCAGGCACAAATTGATCTTCATCACGGGAGACGACTCCGTTATGCATGATTAAGCGGTCATTGACATAAAGATTATATGCCATACCTAAATCTGAAATATGTAAAGCATAGGAAAGATCAGGATCTAAGCCTGATAACTGCATTTTATAAGTAGCATATCCATAGGGTTGATTTGAATATTCAGCTGAGGGTTCCCATAGATGCGGAATGGTGACAAACTCTCCAGTTCCTGAAATATCACTCTTTAGTGCATTCGGAAAATATTCCCATTCTCCATTCAAAAGCAAAAAATCACTCGATTGCCATTCCTCGAGGTTGAGTTGTGCATCAGTGATATCGGAGTTTTTAGAAATAGATAGAGTCGAAGATAAGCCGAAAACTGCGATAAAAACAATAATGAACATCGGGATTACATACTTTTTAATAGATGAATTCATATAAACCTCCATCCAAAGAGCCTAAAAGCAAGTAGTTTTCCATTATGAAGAAGCAGGCCGATGTAAAAAAATGATGATTTATGTAATTAAATTATACAACGATTATAAATACAAACAACCTCAACTTCATCATCTTAAGAAAAAATTAAGAATTAAACTAAATAAACACTTTCGATTTTCAACATAAATATCCATGTATCTATCAGAAAATGTATGAAATACAGAGATTTACATTGAAAATTCACTGGTTTCAATGTAAGTAGTGGACCCGACAACAAACAGCAAAATATATTTATTAAGATTACCTTAAGATTTCTCACAACTGTTAGCATGCGTAGTATAATTGTGTCATGATGAAATAAACATGAAGTAGAAATGTTTTTTTATTGAATTTTTTCAAGTAGCAATTTATGATGTTAATCAACGAAAGGAGCGTTAAGATGCGTAAAAAGAATAAAGTTATTTTAATGAATAATGTGAATATCAGTCCGAAATCTTTTTTAAAAAGCATAAAGAGCTCCAATTATCAAACTCACATGAGTGAAATGGATCATCTAGAAGTACAAATCGAGCAAAACACTAAAGAAATTTTAAGAATGCAGCAACTTTTACTCGCGAGTTTAAATAGTCCTAAGGATATGATCATTTTAGCAATCGATCATCATTATAACTATTTATTTTTTAATGATGCACATCGAGAAGTCATGAAATTCGCATATGGTACAAATATTGAGATTGGCAAGAATCTATTTGAATGCATGACATCGGAAATTGATATTACAAATTCGAAAAAGAATTATGATTTGGCAATGACAGGAGTATCGCATACGACAGTTGAAGAATACGGCAAACAAAATGTTCGATATTATGAATCCTTTTACAACCCATTCTATGATGAAAATAATCAAATCATGGGAGCGACTGCCTTTGCTAGAGATATCACAGAACGATTTGAGTTGCAAAAAAGAATCAAGGAAAGCGAAGAAAGATTTCAAGCTTTATTCGATAAAGCACCGATGGGATACCAGTCCTTGGATGCAAATGGATACTTTATCGCAGTTAACCAAAAATGGCTGGATCTTCTAGGGTACACCGCGGAGGAAGTCATAGGCTCTTGGTTCGGCAACTATTTGGTAGAATCAGCAAAAATCATGTTTAAAGAAAGGTTTGAGTTTTTCAAGAAGCAGGGAAAAATCAAATCTGAGTTTGAAATGATACATAAAAATGGAAAGAAAATATACGTCGAATTTGATGGTATGATCGGCTATAACGAACAGCATGAGTTTTTACAAACGCATTGTACTTTGATCGATGTGACTGAACAAAGACTTGCAGAGAAAAAGCTCAAAGAAAGCGAAGAAAAATATCGATTATTATATACATCCATGAGTCAAGGTCTTGCATTGCACCAAATCATCGTCAATGTTGAGGGTGAGCCTATTGACTATACATTTATCTCTGTGAATGAAAGTTATGAAAAGATGACTGGACTGAAATCCGATCAAATTATCGGCAAACGCGTTACAGAGGTTATTCCAGAAATTGAAGACTACTGGATTCAATCTTATGGGAAAGTTGCACTTACTGGTCAACCAATCAGTTATGAACAATACTCAAATCCACTCAAAAGATACTTCTCAGTTACTGCATATTGCCCAAAAATCGGTCAATTTGCTGTTTTGGTATCAGACATCACCGATCGAAAAGTTGAAGAATCAAAAATGGTTTATATCAACAATCATGATTATTTAACTGAATTATTCAATCGTCGCTATTTTGTTGAAACATATGATCAGTTTTGCAGCGAAGCATATTACCCATTAAGTATCATGATGATTGATATTAATGGTCTAAAAATAATCAACGACGCATATGGGCACGCACACGGAGATGAAGCCATTAAAAAGGTTGCCGATTTGCTGAAGAGATCTTTCGATCGAACAGATATTATCGCTAGAATCGGTGGAGATGAGTTTGCAATCATGTCTCCTAACAAAACTTCTGAACAAATGCAAATCCATAAGGATAAGATTGTTCATGGAGCTAATGACATCATTGTTGGTAATATCGTAATTTCTTTAGCAATCGGTTATGAAACGGTGAACGACAAGAAAAAAACAATTGATGAGTTGCTAGCATCCACAGAAAACTATTTATATAGACATAAACTCACGGTTGGAATGAGTGTCAGGAATCACGCAATTAAGGCAATACTCAATACGCTAACTGATAAGTACATTGAAGAAAAAGTGCACTCTGAAAGAGTAAGTCATTTCTGCATGGAAATTGGTTCAGCGTTAGGAATATCATCAGACGAACTTGCGGTATTGGAACTTGCTGGGATGTATCATGATATCGGGAAAATATCAATTCCGGATGCCATTTTAAACAAACCTGGAAAATTGACTTATGAAGAGTACGAAGTTATTAAAACACATGCTCAAATCGGTTATCAAATCCTAAAAGCGGCAGATGAATACTCCGGTCTTGCAGAGTATGCGCTATCTCACCATGAAAGATGGGATGGAAAAGGTTACCCCAGGGGACTTAAGGAAAATGAAATTCCTTTATTTTCAAGAATCATCAGCGTTGCAGATTCTTTTGAAGCAATGACCGCAAATCGTCCATATCGCAAAGGTATGTGTATCGAAGATGCTATTTGTGAGATCAATCGTTGTTCTGGAACTCAGTTTGATCCAGTTATTGCTAAAGTATTTGTTGAACAGGTGTTATCCAAATCGATGATCAAGGAGTAAAAAATGAAAACAGTTAAGAGACTCATCATCTTAATTTTGATCACAATCTTTGTGTCATTTCTTGATTTTTCACCACGCATAAACGCAGAAGCAGGAGATACTATCTATTTGAGTGCCGCTGAATATGGTTATCCTCCATTTTCATTGGAAACAAATGGGCAAGCTGATGGGTTCAGCGTTCAGCTTCTTAAAGCAGTTGCAGTGGAAATGGGTATTCAACTTGAATTTAAACTAGATTATTGGTCAATCATCAAACAAGAATTGATTGATGGAGAATTGGATGTGCTTCCTTTGGTTGGTTATACGGAGGATAGAGATCTTGTTCTTGATTTTACAGTTCCATATATTGTCATGCGTGGAAATATCTTTGTCAGAGATAATGATGATTCCATACAATCTACAGAAGATCTGTTTGGAAAAGAAATACTCGTTTTATCTGGTGACAATTCCGAAGAGTACGCAAGATCCATAGGACTTGATACAGAATTAACTGCCACAGCTACCTATTCAGAAGCATTTAATCTCCTTTCAGACGGTAGCTATGATGCTGTCCTAGCTCAAGGTTTAGTTGGCGAGAAGATTATTTTTGATGAAGCCATCAAAAACGTCAGTCCGGTTTACATTCTCGATAACAATGGAATTAGCAGGATCAAATTGAATTTAGAAGGATATGAACAAAAGTTTTGTTTTGCTGTTACTGATGGTAATGCTGAATTATTATCAATTTTGAATGAAGGTCTATCCATAGTTTCAACAAACGGCACTTATGATACTCTTTATACGGAATGGTTCCCTTTTTTAATCAATGACACACCGTCCATGGAAAAAATGTTTGGAATCATCATCACCATTATTGTCCCATTAATTATCTTGGTTTTGTTAACCGCTATTTATACCGTAAGAAGAGAAGTAAAAAATCAAACTGAACACATTATCAAGTCATCAACAAGTAATCAGATCATTCTTGCTGCATTTGAAAAGAAATTCAATTCAGAAGAGGAACAATATGCCTATTTTCTTGAAGAAACCATAAGAATCAGCGAAAGTCATGATGCAATTATGTTTTCAATGGATCAGAATCACCAAATCAAAGTTCATGTTGTTCATTTTGAATTAATTGAAATGGATTGTGAAAAAGTCAAACTCGGTGAATTTATCGCGAGTAGCAGTTTTTTCGCAAAAATGGAAATGAAAAATGCCCAGTGGGTTTTTAATGATTTTGGAAATGATCTGAACCATGGCGAAAACCAGCCAGAATGCTTGAAATCAATAAAAAATTCAGCAATACTGACGTATATCAACCAGAATCAGGAAATGCTTGTCACACTTGTTGCAAATAAAGAAAAAGCCTACACAAAAGATGACATGACGCAGTTATCAATACTGATTGCAGGATTCGTCGGTATGATTGAACGTGCGAATTATGTTAAGCAAATTGAACACTTGAGTTATCATGACAGTCTCACAGGCTTACATAACCGCAGATATCTGGAAGAGCAAATGATATTGCTCAATAAGCCTGAAAACCATCCGATATCAATTATTGTTGCGGATGTGAACGGACTTAAAAAAATCAATGACTCGTTCGGACATTCAAAGGGTGATATACTACTGAAAAAAACTAGCGAGTTGATTAAAAAGCATAGTAAGGGTGATGACATCATCGCACGTTGGGGTGGCGATGAGTATGTGGTCATATTACCAAATAGCACTGAAAAGCAAGTCACGCAATTCATCAAAGATATAACAACACAAATGAAGAAGGAAAGCATTGAAAATACGCCAATTTCGATAGCATTTGGATATCATAGCAAAGTTGACACGAATCATTCATTGGCAGATTCTTTTAAGATTGCTGAGAAAAGAATGTATGAAGTCAAAGGCCGAATGAATAGAAGCAAATTATTAAACTAAATAATAAAGAAAAAAGCGTGCCAAATCCTGGCACGCTCTTTTGATGAATTTGATTGGGTTTATATATTTTCAATTTGTTTAGGCCTATTGTTCGCGTATCTGTTGAATCTCACGGTGCCATAAACACCAACGATGATCATCAATCCTCCAATATAATGGTAATAATATAATCTTTCAGATAACAAGACAGCTCCTGCAATCAGTGCAACTATCGTTGAAAGATTTGAGTAAATGCTTGAAACATGGGCTGGGACTTTGCTTAATGCGAAATTGACAAGGAAAAATCCTCCGATGGAAGCGATGATTCCCAAATATAAGATAGGTATGAGAAGTTCAATATGATAAAGATTGGTGATGTAACTGGATAAACTTCGTTCGCTAATCAGTTGGATGATATAAATTGTATTGAAAGTAATCGCACCGGAAAGCATCATGAAATAAGTGACTTCATATGGTTTTGATGTTTTTGATGCGCTTCTTGAAGCGATATTGAATAATGCTGCAGATAACACGGCACCTAAAAGAAGGGTGAACCCAAGCCACTCAAATGTAAGACCGCTGGATGATTTGGACAACTGGATAAACAAGACGCCTGATACAGATAAGAGAATAAAGAATATTTGAATGAGTTTTGGTTTCTCTTTTAAAATAAGAGCACTCAGCAACGTTACGAAAATTGGAATTAAAGCAATCATCATTCCTGCTTCACCTGATGAGGTTCTTTCCAAGCCGTACGTTTCAGTTAAGAAATAAAGAATAGGTTGAAAGATTGCGACCAGCATCAAAGATTTGATTGTGCTTTTATTCAGATGAATCTCAATCACCTTGAAAAGCTTTAATAATTCAAAAATGATGAGAGCAATCAAAAAACGATATGCGATCAATCCGATGGGAGTCACATAGTCGAGCGCTATTTTAGAAAACATGAAGGTGAATCCAAAAATGGTTGCGAATAAGATGCCTGCGATATGCACTTTCTTTTGCATGATTTTATCTTGACTATCTCTTTTTTTTTAGAAATATGCCAATCTCCTTTTGACTTGCTGTTAGTAACCATAAATATGATATCAGTTTTTTAGATTTTTGGGATACGATAATATGATTCATTAAGAAAAAATGAAAAATAACGCTTAAAAATCTGATTTTAAAAATTCAACTATAAATAGTTGGAAATAATTATAAAAAAAGTAATATTAATGTATTGACAATAGTGTATGACATACAGTATAATGTAATCAAGGAAGTGATGAAATGGATGAATCAATTTTAGTTAACATGATTGTAGAACTCAGAAGAGGCACTCAAATCATATCGGTGCTGAGTCAGCTTGAAAAAAACCAATATGGATACTCATTATTACAAAGTTTGGATGGTAAGGGTGTAAAAATGGAAGCGGGAACGCTCTACCCTCTCTTAAGGAGACTTGAATCTCAAGGACTCTTATCCAGCGAGTGGGATACAACAGAATCCAGACCGAGAAAGTACTATGTATTGAGTCAAGAAGGAAAACAAATTTTGAAACAGCTTAAAGAAGAATGGAAGGAAATTGTCAGAGAGATGAATTCGCTGATTGTGGAGGATAAGTAAATGAACCAATGGATTGAACGTTATATTTATGCAGTTGTTAAGAGACTTCCTGAAAGTATGAAGAAGGAAGTCAGTGAAGAGTTGAGAGCGAATATCAGTGATATGCTATCTGACAAACCTACCGATGATGAAATAGAAGCAGTTTTGAAGAAACTTGGTAGTCCAAGAGTGCTTGCCAATAATTATCGTGGAAAGGATCGCTATGTTGTTTCCCCATTGTACTATGATGACTATATCAATGTTTTAAGAATTGTTTTCATTATATTTGCAGTGTTTTCAGTCGTCTTTGGTGCGATTGACGCTGTCATCAGCTTGGATTCTTCGAACTTGTTTGAAATGATCTTTGAAGTCTTTGGATCAGTCATTTCCGGATTATTTGAGGGTTTATTCCAAGCATTTGCCATCGTGACGATCATTTTCTGGATCATCAGCTATGTTTCTCAAAAATCAACATGTGATGAATGGAAAGTCAAGGATTTACCAGAAATACCTAAGGCATCCAGTGCGAAAATTGGTAGAACCGGAAGTGTTGTCGGTTTGATCTTCGGAGTGACCTTCTCAGTGATTTGGGTTGCTATCCTGATGAGATACCTAGATTATTTCGGTATATATAATAACGGAACTTATCTCGCACCAATTTTCAATCAAAATGTAACAGATATGTTTATTCCTTACTATATCGCTTCTGCAATCTTTGTTTTAATTGTGAGTCTGCTCAAGATTTATTATGCTGAATGGAGATTGGAAGTTACCATTCCTTATACTGCATATCAGATTTTATCAGCGATTCTTGCAATGGTATTTGTTACACATCCAGATTTGATTCATCCAGATTTATTTAGTTGGATTGCGACATCTGTAGAAACTACTGTACCAGAAGTCGTCAATGGATTTACGCAAGGCATGAAGGGATTTGCAATTTTCATTGCGATCGTCACAGGTCTTGATATCATGGGAACCTGGTATAAAACATTTAAGGGTAGTAAAGCTAAATAGAAAACAAAAAAGGCAGAGATTTTCTCTGCCTTTAGTTTTTTAAAGTCTAGTTGACGTAAGGTCTCTTATCTTCAGGTTCATCACCGATAGGTTTCTTGGCTTGATCATTCTTGCCAGGAGCTTGAATGCCCTGTTCAGCTTCTTTAGCTTTTCCTTCATTGAGTTGTTTAGAGAATTCTCTGTACTTCGTATAACCGCCAAATCCATCATATCCGAGATAGGATGCTCCGACTAACGATATAAAGAGCAGGAATAAACCGACTGTTTCATAACCGAATCCAGGAATAACTGCAATGATTGCACCTAAAGTCAAAGCAACGATATGAACCCAAAACTTAGGAACTTCAGTTTTTTCTCCGAAGAAAACAATAGAGTTGAAGTAAACAAGTCCACGTGCATAGAAGAAGAATGCCAGTGCATAACGATAAATTGAAGCCCAAATTGCTTCATCATCAAGATTTCTTGTCAAAGCGATATAAATCATCAGACCACCAATAATCGTATCAAATATAATCTCAATCAGATTGATTGTGCGCAATGTTTCCTTATTGAGAGATTTTAATAGCGGTACAACTCTGAAGATTGAAAAGATGACGATACCAACACCGGTAATCGTGTAAACAACCTCATTGGCAAACACCATGTAAATACCAACACCGAGAAGAACAGCTGCAAGAATAAACTTTAATACCCATCCATAACCGTATTTCGCTTTACCCATTTTTGTTTCCTCCAATCTTTCCACCTACTTGCATTATATAGCAAATCCGTTTTTTATACAATATTATGCAATGCCATTCATTTGATTAATCATTAAAAATCGATCTGAGTTTACGAATTGGAACTCGTTCATCGAACATTCTAAAATCTTGAATAAAATCTTCAGTTTCCTCAATGATGAAATCCTTATATGTTTTTGTCAGATTGACACAAATCTCAAAAAAGGTATAGGCTGTATTGCTGTTGATTAAGTAAGTATCACCTGGAAGAGTATGAACAATCTCATAGATGCTTATGGCGGAATCCTCCATGAAAGAACAAGATGGATACCATTTAGACGAAGCTTTAATAACCCCGTATTCAGCCATTTGCTTCGTTAAGAAACCAATCATTTCGTTTGATCCAGCTTCATTTCCTATTTGCCATCCAAGACGAAGAATATAAGATTGAGGATTTTCTTTCAAGACTTCCTGTTCTGAAATACGCTTGTATTTTCCATATTCGTCCAGAGCATCTGGAACATCATGAATCGTTAAAGGTCCCTGATGGGTCGATGCATAGACAGATACAGTGCTGATGAAAACGAACTTGATGTTCATTTCTTTCGCTATCTTTGCAAGTAATCCCGACCATTCAGGAGTGCCCATGGCGAAGTGGAGAATAATATCTGGTTTCTGATTTAAGATAAATTTTTTAATTTCCGTATAGTCGGTTACTGATGTCTTGTTCCTGTCATAAGGAATGATTTCATAACCCTTCGTTTTGAAGAAGTTCGCAACTATAGGTGAAACTGTTCCATTCAGTCCTGTAAATAGTGCTTTCATAATTCCTCCACTAGATTTCTTTTGACATATTGATACTATAGGGGATATACCCCATTTTTTTATAGAGCGCATAAGCATTTTCGTTATGTCCGAACACACGTAGTCCAAGCTTGTTGATTCCAAGTGATTTGGCATGTGTTTCAAGCAGAATTAATGCTTCTTTGCCATAACCCTTGCCACGATGCACTTCATCAATTTCAAAATCATAAATGAAGCCTTCTTGATGTGGACGAAGTCCATACCAGATCATACCGATGATTTGCTGGTTTTCATCTACGATATTAAAAATAAATTGATTTAATGTTTTTGTTCCTTCTGGAAGTAATCCATAGAATGCTTTCTTAGCTTCCATATCAGCAATTTTTTCAGGTACTTCACCAGATTTTATGAGTTCAGAGGCATAGGATGATATAGCTTTGGTGATATAGTTTTGAAATTGAGAATCTTTCATCGGCTCAAGATAACACATGATGAGACCTCCTTCAACAATTGATTTGATGACTATAGTATACCATACTTAAAAAAAGTGATTTAAGTGCGAATATGTGATTATATTCCTTTTTCTCGATATGCTATAATATATATGTAAAATTATAGAGGTGACTATGAAAAAGAGATTATTAGCGGCAATGCCGATGATTAGTTTATTCCTGTTTCTTGGTGCAGGATTGTTTTTAGAAAATTGGCAGCTTGGATGGACGTTTTTCTTATTGATTCCGTTAAGCTGGGTATTATTGACTGGTAAACCATTGAAAAGGTTGAATGAATCCATGCCTTTGATTTGTTTGGTGGTGTTTTTATGGCTTGGGTTCGGTTTTAATTTATGGCATCCGGGATGGATGGTATTTCTGCTCATTCCTCTTGTCAATCTAATGGTTGAACGTAAATTGGATGCAAGAAAGATTGTCGGAATTCTTGTGACTGCCGCTTATATCGCGATTGGCTTGCTGTTTGATGACATGTGGCATCCAACTTGGATCATGTTTCTCTTGATTCCAATCATCAACACCATCTTTTTCCCTCA
>DOYO01000135.1 GCA_003518475.1 Acholeplasmataceae bacterium | reverse complement strand
AATGGAATTTCACAAGTTACAAAGACACCGAGTTCTTATACAAGTATTTTGAAGGCAAGCCAAGATTGATTTTCAAAGCAATCAAAGGTCAGCCTAGAATCAAAGGTTCGGATTTTACTCTGCTTCACCCAACAGGAACATTTATTCTTAAGATGGCTGGTCATGTGGCAGTATGTAAAGATGGCGTCATCCTTGATATTTGGGACTGCACGTATCGAAGCGTCTATACTGCTTGGAAGATTGATGAGGAAACCAGCAATGAAAACTAACTTTATACGCAAGGCAACTAGTAGCGAACTGATACCTCAAGATGAATTTGTCATTGAAAAAGAAGTGGTTATCGATAAAGACCTATTTGAATGTTTTATCAAAGACCCACTAAACGATTACGATTTCATCAAAGAGAATCTTGAGCATATGTTTCGTGACAATCTTTCAGTGTTTCATTGCATATTTGTCACATCAGATTCGCATGATTTTGGAATTCTGGTTGAAAGCGAAGGATACCATTATGCTCGGTACACGGCTTATCTTCCAAAAGTAGCAATTAAGTAACACAATCAAATCAAAGCATATAAGGGAGCTCATTGCTTCCCTTTTTCTTGCTAGAAAGAGGACAACATGAAAATCATAACCAGTGAATCTGTCTTTAGTGGACATCCAGATAAAATCTGCGACCAAATCAGTGATGCGATACTTGATGCAATCTTAGAACAAGACCAAACAGCAAGAGTAGCAGTTGAAACAGCCATCAAGGATGATTTAATCGTTATCTTTGGAGAGGTAACAACTACTGCAAAAGTTGAGTATTCAGATATCGCAAAACAAGTACTCAAGGATATCGGATATGACGATGCGTTTTGTGTCCTAGAAAAGATATCCAAACAATCACCAGACATTGCACAAGGTGTGAATGAAACTTTTGATCATCAACAAGGTGCGGGTGATCAGGGGATGATGTATGGTTTTGCGTGTAAAGAAACACCAGAACTCATGCCGCTACCGATTGTAGTTGCACACGATATAGCTAAAGAATTAGACACACTTCGGAAAACAAAGTACAATCACATTTTTGGTCCAGATGGTAAATGCCAAGTATCGGTAAGATATGTAGATGGGAAACCATTCACTTATGATACTATCATCGTTTCAGCACAAACAAGACCTAATGTAAATCTGCTCATCGCTAAAGAAATCATCACCGAAGAAGTACTCAAACCAATGATCGGCAAGGATCTGACTGGTATCAATATTCTCATTAATCCTACAGGTGCATTTGTTATAGGCGGACCTTATGGTGATTCGGGTTTAACTGGTCGAAAGATAATCGTTGATACTTATGGTGGGTATGCGAAACACGGTGGTGGAGCCTTTTCTGGTAAGGACGTAAGCAAGGTTGACCGCAGTGCGGCTTATTATGCCAGATACGTTGCAAAAGCCCTCGTAGGGGCAAATTTGGCCGACACGTGCGAAGTCTGTGTGTCCTATTCCATTGGTGTTGCAAACCCAGTCGCAGTCTCGATTGATACCTTTGGTACTGGAATATTATCCGATGAAGACTTGTTTGAGTTGGTTAAACAACACTTTGATTTCACACCAGCTAACATAAGAAAAGAACTAGAATTCGATAAAGTGAAGTTCCAGAAGTTAGCAACCTATGGACATATGGGACGTGAAGATTTACCAGTTCGATGGGAACATGTGGAAGCTAAAGTAGCTGAACTGAAACAAGCCTATGAAAAAACCAAAGGTTCTACATAATTTCTACAAATCACCTGCATGGCTTGCAGCACGTGAACTCAAGATCATGTCAGTGGATGGACTTTGTGAACGTTGTGGAGCAATTGGAATTGAAGTTCATCATAAGGATAGACTCTCGATTGACAATGTTAGAGATACATCGGTAAGCTTAAATCAAGACAACTTGGAGTTGCTTTGTAGGGAATGTCATAACCAGGAGCATGAACGCTTCAGTAATAAGATTAGATTTGATAAAGATGGGAACCTAATAAATCAAGAAAAACCTAAGTAAAGTAAACATTGTTTGATATAATGTTTATAAAAGTAGGTGTATTTTATGTCACTAATGAAACTTTCTGAATTAATGAAAGATGCTATTATGGTTGAAGGAAATTTTTCTGACTTATCAAAGTTTGATTTTTATGGTGTTTATATACTGAGTATTGATGATGATATCAAGTACATTGGAAGTGCATATGCACAAAAGATAAAGACGAGATTGAATCAGTACATTAGTATTAGTGATACCGGAGGTAAGAGTTTAAGAAAAAAGGTAGATAAAACTGACCCAGCAAATGCAATTGTTGAGATTAGTAAGTGGAAAATCACTGCGATTCATAATGATGATCTCGAATATAAACTTATAAGTATTGCTAGACCAATTCACAATATTAAAGGTAAATCACTTGTTAAAGATAAAGAAGTATCCCCCCCATCAGTCAAAACTAAATAGTTTGAGGGTACCGCACAGGGGGGCACTTAAAAAATGAGCGACTATTTTTTTGAAAATTCGAGTTTTTGTTTAGGAGAAGTGCTCTAATTATGGAAAATGTTATATTATTGGATACGGATGCAGTTATTAATTTTTTTTCTATCAATAACACAGTATTAAAAAAATCAATATTGGATTACAAAAATAACAATGATTCGAAAATTCTGGTAACCTATTTCACTTGGTATGAGCTTTTTAAATCAACTACTGATTTTTTACTAATTAAAAGCAAATTAGAAAATCTAATCAATTATACTGATGGAATCGACATATATGAGGAAATACCAACAAAATATGATCACCTGTTTGATCCTAATTATTGGTTAAGTAAGTCACAATTTCCGATTTTAGAATTCAATCAATTCATACTTGATATTAAAGAAATGGTTTATTCTAAAATTAATGCACACATCATGGATATTCTACTGATAGAGATTCATACAATTTTATTTTTTGAACATGTATTGGATATGAATAATGTGTATAATAGTCAAGCTTACTTGACATATCAATCTTATGTCTTAACAATGAGGGACAAATTTAAACCAGCAGTTCTTGAACTGTTAAGAAGACATTCGGATGATAATAAATTTTTAAACAAACTATTATTTGATATGTATAAAGGAACACAAGTTCTAAAAAATAGTTATATTGAAACAGAGTCAGAGTTCCTCAATAGAATCAAAAGATTTCCATACACAGATATAATCAAAGTCTTGAAAAAAGATAAGAGTAATCTGGTAAGTTCTGTACCAGCAACTAAAGATGATTTACTTGACATGATTTATGATCAATATTATGTTAATAACGATATTATTCTTGGATTGTGCAAAAAATTTATTTTTAAGAAAAGCCCGGTTGCTGGCGGAAAATTCTGCTATAATGATTTCATTGACATGAGCAACTTGCTTTTATCAACTAATACTAGAAATGCTGAAATTGTGTATATAACAAATGATAAAAAGTGGATTGATTTTATTTCATTATTATCTGAAAAACATGGGATAAAAACAAAAACACTATAATATGAAAAAGTACTTGCAGTAAGCGACATTGTTCGCTTTTTTTCTTGCTATTTATCCTCTTTAGAGTGATATATATTACTAACCATAGGAGGGAATCAGTATGTACAAAATTGGGGATAAAATAAGGATCATCAACATGAAGGGTGAAGACCATTACAACGGTCGTGAAGGAATCATCGAATACATAGATGGGCTTGATCAGTTACATGGAACTTGGGGTGGCTTAGCAATCATTCCAGAAGAAGATTTGATTGAAGTCATAAACTCTGAGGTAGTTGAAAGAGTCAACTGAGTGAGGTACTGAAATGTCTAAAATAAAAGATGTGAATATTGAGATTGAGCGACTTCGGTCGCTTTTTTCATCGGTCGATGAGACCAAAACCCAACTAGTCGATAACCTTATTGAGCAAGCTGCGTTTATGAAGGTTGAACTTGGCGTCCTTCAAGAACAGATAAGAAAGTATGGAGCGGTTCAAGTTTCAAACAAAGGTGCTCAAAGACAAACAGAAGCAGCAAAATACTACACTAAGCTTATCAACTCGTATGGAACAGTTATCAAAACACTCAATTCAATCATGGGGAAAAACGTAATTGATGGCGATGATGCTTTTGATGAGTTTCTCAAGAAAGCGAATATGGCATGAACTATTTAATTGAGTACTACCAAAAAGTTATGTCCAATGAAATACTAGCTGGAGAAGAATTAAAGAGCACCCTTCGAAAACTGATGGATGATATGGTTAATCCTCGATATGACTTTGATGAAAAGCCAGGAAACATGAGAATCGATTTTATCGAAACCTTCTGCAAGCATACGAAGTCCCCATTCAATGGACAACCCTTCATCTTAGAACTTTGGGAAAAGGCAATCATTCAAACAGCCTATGGGTTTAAGATTGCTGAGTCTGGATTAAGACGATTTAACGAAGTCATATTACTCATCGCACGTAAAAACGGAAAGACAACCTTCATCGCAGGGATAGACCTTGCTGAATTCTTTTTATCAAAAGGTGGTGTTGATATCGTATGTGCTTCCAATACAAGCGAGCAAGCGAACATTCTCTTTGAAGAGATCAATAACATGCGTGAACAGTCCCCCGCACTATCAAATGAGAAACGAAGTAAAAAGAATATATTCTTCATCTATTCTCCGAAAACCAAGAATAAAATCAAGAAGTTATCAGCTCAAAGTAGGAATAAAGATGGTTATAACATTGAAGTTGGTTGTATTGATGAAGTCCACGAAATGAC
Source organism: Acholeplasmataceae bacterium (assembly GCA_003518475.1). GTDB lineage: Bacteria > Bacillota_I > Bacilli_A > Acholeplasmatales > Acholeplasmataceae > Peloplasma. The sequence continues at coordinate 4,412 of DOYO01000135.1, read as the reverse complement.
GGATTCAAAAGTATATGATGCCATCAAGCAGAGCCAATCAACGAAGAAGGAACCACTTATCTTCATCATCACAACCGAAGGAACTACGGTAGGGGGATTCCTCGATAACAAACTAGACTATGCAAGAAAGATGCTGAAGGGTGAAATCACTGATGAACGTGTGCTTCCCTGGTTATATACCCAAGACAACACACAAGAAATATATGATGACTCTAAGAATTGGGTGAAATCTAATCCCAGTTTAGGTGTGGTAAAACTTTCCTCGTATCTTGAAGATGTGATGAACAAATCAAAAAATGACCACTCAACGAGAGTGACCATGTTATGTAAAGATTTCAATATCAAGCAAGTCGATCAAGGTGCATGGTTATCTTTTGATGACTTAAATAACGAAGCGAAGTATGAAGTAAATACACTCAAGAACTCCTATGCTATCGGTGGAGTTGATTTATCTTCAACTACCGATTTAACTGCAGCTGTTTTGGTCATTCAGAAAAAGGATGACAACAAGAAGTATGTTTTAGCACATTTCTTTATGCCGAGTGATGTTGTTAAGAAACGCATGGAAGAAGATAATGTCCCATATGATATTTGGATTAAACGAGGGTTAATCACACTCACAGACGGAAGTCAGAACGATTTCTCACTGGTGACTCAATGGTTTATGAAGATGATTCAAGAGCACCAAATTAGACCTCTCTGGGTAGGATTCGACCCCTGGAATTCTCAATATTGGATTAAAGAAATGGAAGAGCTAGGATTTAATATGGAGAAGGTTCGTCAAGGTGTCTACTCTTTATCGGAACCAATGAAACAACTGGAAGCAGACCTAAAGAATAAGCTGATCAACTACGACAATAATCCGATCTTGAAATGGTGCTTGTCTAACACCCAAGCCAAAGTTGACCTAAACGGTAATATCCAACCTTCGAAACTTAACTCCAAATACAAGCGAATTGATGGAACTGTAGCTATGATTATTGCTTATGCAGTATTGAATAGGTATAAGCTTGATTACGAAAATATCATATAAATCAGAAAATATTATGAATTATTGATGTTTTAACTCAAATAATGTATAATAAATTTGTATTTATTGGGGGTTATCATGTACAATCAGAGAAAAATTATCCTTGAAGAGATTGGAAAATCTCGCAATAGCACTGCAATTTTATATGTTACTGGCGATAGACGTGGTATGGAAGTTCAGATTGCAGCTGATGTAATTGATATATTTGCTGATCATTTAGATGCTATAGTCAATTCAAAAAAGATTAGTTTAGTTCTATACACTTTAGGCGGGAGCACGTTGGCTGCTTGGAATATTGTTAACATGATTAGGGAATATTGTGATGATTTCGAAGTAATCGTTCTAAACAAGGCTCGGAGTGCAGGGACATTAATCAGTCTCGGGGCAAATAGGATTTTAATGACTAATCAGTCTACTTTAGGTCCAATTGATCCCTCGTTAACAACGCCATTTAATCCAGTTTTTCCTAATTCAAATCCACCAATTCAAATCCCAGTTAGTGTTGAAGATGTTAAGGGTTATATTAACTTTGCAAAAAGAGAATTGAATATTTCAAAGGGTTCAGATTTCCATGATATTTACAATAAATTGTCTGAAAAGATTCATCCACTTGTAATAGGTAGTATTTTTAGATCAAAGGAGCAAATTCAAATGCTTGCTGCGAAACTTCTTGATATGCATTTTCCTAAGAGTAAAAAAAACCAAAAGAAAAAAATTATCTCTTTCTTATGCAGTGATTCTGGAAGTCATGATTACACCATTAATAAAACCGAAGCTATTCAACTTGGATTACCCATCGAAAATTCTGGTGAAGAGATAAATAAGCAACTAAAATTGTTACTAGCTGATATTAATACTGAACTTAAATTGAAAGAAATATTTGACCCCGTTAAAGAAGTGACGATGAATAGTGCACCTTACAATTATCTCTACAAAAGAGGCTTGATTGAAAGCACACTTGGTGGGTCGCATGCGTTTGTTTCTCAAGGTACATTTTCTATTGTAACAGCTAATGGTGGACAAAGAATTAATGATTCAAGAGCATCAGAAGAATGGAGGAAAATTGCATGATTTATGTTGAAAAATTCAAGGGTACTATAAACTACTCTCAATTTTTTATCAATCAAGACAATGGTATGTCAAGTGTTAAAAATTCAACTATAGATTTAATGAAAACATATATGATTGAGATTGTTCCGACTAACACTTATGATATGAAAGAGTATAAAGACAATAGTACAGCTGTAGATGACAACAATCATAAGACTTAATAATAGTTTTTGAATAATACTTATAGGTATACAAATATTGACTAGAACTTCTTTTAGGGGTTCTAGTTTTTAACTAGAAGGTGGTGAGTTCGTGGGCATTTTTACTAGAAAGAAAAAGGAAGGTTCAACAAATACCTTTCAGTTATTGAATCAAAACAATACCTTCTTCACTCCTTTTGGTAACAACATCTCAAAGAGTGATGTGGTCAAGATATGTATTGATAGGATTGCGAGCCAGTGTGCTAAGCTCAAACCAAGATACATTAAAACTGAAGCAGACAAGACAGTAACCGAGAAACAAGGTCGACTGTCTTTTTTATTGAAACATAAGCCTAATCCACTCATGACACCTTATGACTTTATCTATAAGGTGATTACGTTATTACTACTGAATGACAATGCGTTCGTTTATCCAATGTTTGATTCGGTGAATGGTGGGCTTAAAGCACTCTATCCGCTAAGGCCGATATTGGTAGAAGCAATAGTAGATAATGCTGATGGTTATTACTTGAAGTTCTACTTTGAGGATGGCCAACAATTTATGCTGCCTTATGAGAATGTCATCCACTTGAGGAAGTACTTTGCTTCCAATGATATCTTTGGTGGGAATGGATCATCAGGCGATCATGAAGCAATCCTAAAAACCATCTCAATCAATGAGAATGTGCTTCAAGGCATCGATAACGCAGTCAGATCTTCGATGCAGATTAAAGGAATCATCAAGATGAATGGGATGCTTTCAGAAGCAGATAAGAAGAAACAAAGAGAGCTCTTTGATATAGCACTCAACGATTCTATCAGTACTAAAGGAAGCTCGATTATCCCGATTGACTTAAAATCTGAATACATACCTTTAACTGTAGATCCCAAGTTGATCGACAAAGAAACACTCGAATTCTTACAATCCAAAATACTCGACTATTTTGGCGTATCGGCACCAATCTTCGCAAACAAATATAGTGAAGAAGATTTCAACTCGTTTTATGAGTCAACCATTGAGCCTCTAGCCATTCAGCTATCTGAGGCTTTTTCTTTGGGATTGCTCACCGAAAATGAGTTAACTCGTGGTGAAGAGATTATTTTTTATAGTGAACGATTGCAGTATGCAAGCTGGAATACAAAAGTGAGTGCCATCGAAAAACTGATGAGCCTAGGGATCATGACCTTAAATGAATCCAGAGCTTTGCTTGGACTAGAACCTATTGAGGGTGGAAACAAGCGACTGCAATCGCTCAACTTTGTGGATGCAGATAAGGCAAACAAATACCAAGTTGGTGAGGAGAACAAAGATGAAAGTCACAGTTAATGGAACGATATCAAAAGAAGCACTCAAAGTGATTCTAGAAACGCAGAAAGTAAAAACACAAATTATCGATGAGTTTTGCAAAGAGAATAAGATTACAAGTTTTCACTACAAGGATTCAGAACTTGAATACACCCTTGAAGGAAAACCTAACAAACCAAAAATAGAGGTGAGAACCAATGATTAAAGAAATAAGACTTGCGGATGTTAAGTTTGAAGAAACTGAAGGTAAGATGACCTTAGAAGGTTATGCAATTGTGTTCAACCAGGAAACACTCATCGGAAATGAAGAGTACGGTTTCATTGAATCTATTGATCATCGAGCACTTCAAAATGCTCAAATGAAGGATGTCCCGATGAAGTATAACCATATGGACTCATTCCTTATCATCGCCCGTACCAAGAATAAATCATTGACGTTATCGATTGACAACATTGGCTTGAAAGTACAAGCTGAGTTAGTCGACACGCAATCCAATCAAGACATCTACAAGATGGTCCGCAGTGGCCTACTTGATAAGATGAGTTTTGCTTTCACCGTTGAAGAACAGTCATGGAATAAAGAAGGCAAAATCCCTAAACGTACCATCACTAAAATCGGAAGGCTCTATGATGTCTCAGTGGTAGACACACCAGCTTACGATTCAACTAGTATATATGCTCGTTCTTTAGAGTCTATGGATGTAGAACTAAAGGCTATGGAGTTAGCAGAGCAGAAACAGCACGTTGAAGTGATGAAAAAGAAGATCCGTATCAAAACAAACTACTAAATCAAAAGGAGAAAAAATCATGAATTTAGAAAAAAGAC
>DOYO01000159.1 GCA_003518475.1 Acholeplasmataceae bacterium | reverse complement strand
AATGGAATTTCACAAGTTACAAAAACACCGAGTTCTTGTACAAGTATTTTGAAGGCAAACCACGATTGATATTCAAGGCAATCAAAGGTCAACCGAGAATCAAAGGTTCAGATTTCACCGAGCTTCACCCAAAAGGAACATTCATTCTTAAGATGTCAGGTCATGTGGCAGTATGTAAAGACGGCATCATCCTAGACATTTGGGACTGCACGTATCGAAGCGTCTATACCGCTTGGAAGATTGACGAGGTTACCAGCAATGAAAACTAACTTTATACGCAAGACAACAAGTAACGAACTGATACCTCAAGATGAATTTGTGATTGAAAAAGAAGTGGTTATCGATAAAGACCTATTCGAATGTTTTATCAAAGATCCACTAAACGATTACGATTTCATCAAAGAGAATCTTGAGCATATGTTTTGTGACAATCTTTCGGTGTTTCATTGCATATTTGTCACATCAGACTCGCATGATTTTGGAATCCTGGTTGAGAGTGAAGGATACCATTATGCTAGGTACACGGCTTATCTTCCAAAAGTAGCAATAAAATAACACATTTAAATTAAGGCATAAAAGGGAGCTCATGGCTTCCCTTTTTCTTGCTAGAAAGAGGACAACATGAAAATCATAACCAGTGAATCCGTCTTTAGTGGACATCCAGATAAAATTTGCGACCAAATCAGTGATGCAATACTCGATGTCATTTTGGAACAAGATCCATTAGCACGAGTAGCGGTTGAGTCAGCTATTAAGGATGACTTAATAGTTATTTTTGGTGAGGTAACTACCACTGCAAAAGTAGAGTATTCAGAAATCGCAAAACAAGTACTTAAGGACATCGGATATGACGATGCATTTTGTGTGCTTGAAAAAATATCCAAACAATCACCGGACATTGCTCTAGGAGTTAATGAAACGCTAGATCATCAACAAGGTGCAGGTGATCAGGGCATGATGTATGGCTTTGCTTGCAAAGAAACTCCTGAGCTGATGCCGCTTCCAATTGTAGTAGCACACGACATTGCTAAAGAAGTAGATACGCTTCGTAAAACGAAGTACAATCACATCTTTGGTCCAGACGGCAAATGCCAGGTGTCGGTTAGGTATTTAGAAGGAAAACCATTCGCATACGATACTATCATCGTATCTGCACAGACAAGACCGAATGCAAATCTAATCGTTGCCAAAGAAATCATCATTGAGGAAGTGCTCAAACCAATGATTGGTAAGGATTTATCTGGTATTAATATTCTCATCAATCCTACAGGAGCATTCGTCATTGGTGGACCTTATGGAGACACTGGTTTAACAGGTAGAAAGATTATCGTTGATACCTATGGTGGATACGCTAAACATGGTGGTGGAGCCTTTTCTGGTAAAGACGTAAGCAAGGTTGACCGCAGTGCAAGTTATTATGCCAGATACGTAGCAAAAGCCCTTGTGGCGGCAGAATTAGCCGACACGTGCGAAGTCTGCGTGTCCTATTCCATTGGTATTGCAAACCCAGTCGCTGTCTCGGTTGATACCTTTGGAACTGGAATATTAGCTGATGAAGACTTGCTTCAGTTAGTTAAACAATACTTTAATTTTACACCTGCAAATATTATGAAAGAACTAGAGTTCGAAAAAGTGAAGTTTCAAAAGTTAGCAGCATATGGACATATGGGACGTGAAGACTTACCGGTTCGTTGGGAACATGTAGAAGTGAAAGCAGCTGAACTAAAACAAGCATATGAAAAAGCCAAAGGTTCTGCATAACTTCTATAAGTCACCTGCATGGCTTTCAGCTCGTGAACTTAAGATAGTGACAGTCAACGGACTTTGTGAACGATGTGGACAAATTGGTATTGAAGTTCATCACAAGGAAAGATTAACAGTTGATAACTTCCTTGACTCATCTGTCAGCCTAAATCAAGATAACTTGGAACTACTTTGTAAAGAGTGTCATAACCGTGAGCATGAACGTTTCAGTAAAGAAGTAAGATTTGATAAAGATGGAAACTTAATAAATTCAGAAAAACCTAAGTAAAGTAAATATTGTTTGATATAATGGTTATAAAAGTAGGTGGTTTTATGAAAAAGAAAATATTTGTTAACCCTGCAATTTATGCAGTTTTTATCTTAGCAGTAGTAGGTTCTGTTAAACTAATTGAAAGACTGGTGACGACAAAAGAATATGTAAATTCATCCCAAGAAATTGCATCCTACTTTTTTACTGCAGCAATGCTATTTGCAGTTTATTGGATTGGAAAAGATATTATAAGACCAATTCCACTTAGCTATGATAATAACGAAATTATTATTAAGAGGTACTTTAAAAATGATATTACTCTTAACTATAAAGATATTGTGAAAGCAGAGTATTATAATAGATACATGAGATTAATAATTCATGCAAAAGATAAAAAATATAAGTTTTCCTTTGTTATGAATACAAGCGAATTTAAAAAAGTATTATCTAAAAAGGTTAAAAATACTGACTTTTAAACATGCCCCCCCATTCTTGATTGATATTAGCTTGAAGGGTACCGCACAGGGGGGCAATTAAAAAATGGAAGGCAGATTTTTTGAGAATCCAGAAAGAGGTAATCATGCTCAAAGAGATATACAACGCTTTTAAAGAGATTATTAATGATCCTAATCACAGATACAAATCTTGGGAACACTGCTATACGTTTTTTAAGCAAAATAGAAAATCAAAAGACATTGATATCGACTACTTTTCACTACACCTATTTGCATATTTATCTAGTTGGGGAATGCTACGTGGTTCATCATTTCTTTTACAAAAAGATTTTAAGTTCCATAATGAAATTGTAGAAATCATACTTGATTCGAGATACGATTCTTTGCAGGACCTTGATTTGGCTAGAATAAATAACAATGATGTGGATCTGTTGATGGAAATCAAAAATCGGATTAGAGATAGTTACTTTGATAGAACTGACCTCGTCAATGGGACCGAAGGCGAGAATAAGACAGCTTCAGACACATTGGTTTCTAAAATTCTTTTGGGTACTTTATGTTGTTCACCAGCATATGATAGATATTTTATTGATGGATTAAAGCAAAAGTCTATTCCTAACAGAAACTTTTCCGAAAGATCATTGTTTCAACTAAAAAAACACTACAATGCTAACTTAAATCAATTTCTCGAAACACAAACCGAGATAAGTAATTTAGCTGGAATCAACTATCCATCTATGAAGTTATTCGATATGTATTTTTGGGAACTAGGATATGAAGCGGATTTGAATAAACAGACTTAAACTCAAGCGACTTAGGTCGCTTTTTACTTGCTATTTATCCTCTTTAGAGTGATATATATTACTAACCATAGGAGGTAATCAGTATGTACAAAATTGGGGATAAAATTCGAATCATTAGCATGAAGGGTGAAGACCATTACAACGGTCGTGAAGGAATCATCGAATACATAGATGGGCTTGATCAGTTACATGGAACTTGGGGTGGGTTAGCAATCATTCCAGAAGAAGATTTGATTGAAGTAATAAACCCTGAGGTAGTTGAAAGAGTCAATTGAGTGAGGTACTGAAATGTCTAAAATAAAAGATGTGAATATTGAGATTGAGCGACTTCGGTCGCTTTTTTCATCGGTCGATGAGACCAAAACCCAACTAGTCGATAACCTTATTGAGCAGGCTGCGTTTATGAAGGTTGAACTTGGCGTCCTTCAAGAACAGATAAGGAAGTATGGAGCTGTTCAAGTTTCAAGCAAAGGTGCTCAAAGACAAACAGAAGCAGCTAAGTACTACACTAAGCTTATCAACTCGTATGGAACAGTCATCAAGACACTCAATTCAATCATGGGGAAAAACGTAATTGATGGTGATGATGCTTTTGATGAGTTTCTCAAGAAAGCGAATATGGCATGAACTATTTAATTGAGTACTACCAAAAAGTGATGTCCAATGAAATACTAGCTGGAGAGGAATTAAAGAGCACTCTTCGAAAACTGATGGATGATATGGTTAATCCTCGATATGACTTTGATGAAAAGCCAGGAAACATGAGAATCGATTTTATCGAAACCTTCTGCAAGCATACAAAGTCCCCATTCAATGGACAACCCTTCAACTTAGAACTTTGGGAAAAGGCAATCATTCAAACAGCCTATGGGTTTAAGATTGCCGAGACTGGATTAAGACGATTTAACGAAGTCATTTTACTCATCGCACGTAAAAATGGAAAGACAACCTTCATCGCAGGGATCGACCTTGCTGAATTCTTTCTTTCCAAAGGCGGAGTTGATATCGTATGTGCTTCAAACACGAGTGAGCAAGCGAACATTCTCTTTGAAGAGATCAATAACATGCGTGAACAGTCGCCTGCTCTATCAAATGAGAAACGCAGTAAAAAGAATATTTTCTTTATCTATTCTCCGAAAACTAAGAATAAGATCAAGAAATTATCAGCTCAAAGCAGGAATAAAGATGGTTACAACATTGAGGTCGGTTGCATAGATGAGGTCCATGAAATGACGGACTCAAAAGTATATGATGCCATCAAGCAAAGCCAATCAACTAAGAAGGAACCACTTATCTTCATCATCACAACCGAAGGAACTACGGTAGGGGGATTCCTCGATAACAAACTAGACTATGCAAGAAAGATGCTGAAGGGTGAAATCACTGATGAACGTGTGCTTCCCTGGTTATATACCCAAGACAACACACAAGAAATATATGATGACCCTAAGAATTGGGTGAAATCTAATCCTAGTTTAGGTGTGGTAAAACTCTCCTCGTATCTCGAAGATGTGATGAACAAATCAAAAAATGACCACTCAACGAGAGTGACCATGTTGTGTAAAGATTTTAATATCAAGCAAGTCGATCAAGGTGCATGGTTGTCTTTTGATGACTTAAACAACGAAGCGAAGTATGAACTCAATACACTCAAGAACTCCTATGCTATAGGTGGAGTCGATTTATCTTCAACTACCGATTTAACTGCAGCTGTTCTAGTCATTCAGAAAAAGGATGACAACAAGAAGTATGTTTTAGCACAATTCTTTATGCCAAGTGATGTTGTCAAGAAACGCATGGAAGAAGATAACGTCCCTTATGATATCTGGATTAAACGAGGGTTCATTACACTCACTGAAGGAAGCCAGAACGATTTCTCATTGGTAACTCAGTGGTTCATGAAGATGATTCAAGAACATCAAATCAGACCATTATGGGTAGGATTCGATCCATGGAACTCTCAATATTGGATAAAAGAAATGGAAGAATTAGGATTTAACATGGAGAAGGTTCGTCAAGGTGTTTACTCTTTATCGGAACCAATGAAACAACTGGAAGCAGACCTAAAGAATAAGCTGATCAACTATGACAATAATCCGATCTTGAAGTGGTGCCTATCTAATACTCAAGCTAAAGTAGACTTGAATGGAAATATTCAACCTTCAAAATTAAATTCCAAATACAAGCGAATTGATGG
>DOYO01000098.1:22860-24101 GCA_003518475.1 Acholeplasmataceae bacterium | reverse complement strand
TCATAAGAAACCTTATTTGCGACCAATAAATACTCTAATGAGCTTGCGAAGCATGAACTATATCCGATGGAAAAGAGTTCTTCAGGGTTTGTTCCCTTTGGATCTACTCCACCCATTTCTAAAGGTTTACTGAGTTTAACGCTATATCTAGACTGTGTGTCTTTAACTTCTCCATCTCTGCCGCCAAATTCTGTAGCAGTTCTTTCTAAAAACTTTTTCATTGTATTGCCTCCTATGTTACATCCTAATTATACCAAATACGGATGTTTTCCCAGGTTCTACTGCTCAAGTAAACGATTTCAATTGGCGTCTAGCTGATAAAGATGAAACTGATTGATGTAAAACGTATAGGATGTGAATAGGGTCATCAGAACTAAAGCGATGATGAGTGTGAGGATAGCTGCTGGATATTGCCTATCCCATCCTGTAGCTGTCATATGTTTGACTAAGATACCAAAATATGCCCAGATAAAGACTAAGCCAAAGAGTATGTCATGTGTTTTAAATAATACAAATAGAGAAATCACAACACCAACAATCAGGATGGCAATCAACCAATACATTGAGTTGATTCCAAATCCGTTAAACTGAACTTTAACGAGCAGAATGGTGACATTTGCGATCAGTGCCACACAAATCCATGCGAAATAGATGCTGAAACTGCTCTTGATGAGTGGTTCAGATGTAGGAATGATCATCAAACCGATTCCCAAGCTGATCAATAATAAGATCATGACGATGGTCGATAAAAAGATATAATCATAGTGCCATAAGACAAGCCAAGATAGATTAAATAATGAAGAAACGATGAATAAAATCATGACTGTTGTTTGATAGGGTTGAATAAAGGAACTGGTTGGAGTAAAAATAGTGATTCCGACATAAATGCCCAGCATGACATAGATAATTCCCCAAATGGAAAAAGTCAGACCGGTAGGTGTGAACAAGGTTGGATAAGCATCAGAAACCTCACCGGTCATCCGATTGTTGAGAGGGCGAGCATTCGCCAAATAATTCATATATAACATCCCCAAGTAAGCAGCAACCACCAATGCTTTCAAAATAGCTATTTTCATTGTTCACCCTTCTTTCGTTTATCATCATTATAACACCAGCGCGCACGTTATGTATATTTCTTGAAATCCATCTATCTTCATCTCATTCTTTGATACAATGAGAGTGGAGGTATCGTCTCATGAAACATTGGCTATTCAAATACCGTATTCCCATCTTATTTTTAT
>DOYO01000098.1:0-22793 GCA_003518475.1 Acholeplasmataceae bacterium | reverse complement strand
ACTTCCTTGTTTTTCTATGCCTATTTCAAGCAAGAATTTAAAGTGAAGAAACTAGCAGCCATCGGATTTCTATCCATGACATTTGATTATATGGAAAATATTTTCGTCATCTTCTTTCTCACATCCAGTCACTTAACATCAGGGTTCGTCATGATCGGGAGCATTTCTACGATCTTGAAAGGAATTTTCTATTTGATTAATTATGGTCTTTCCCTCTTTTTCTTAAGTCGTTGCATCGTAAAAAGAATCATTAAAAAAACTAGCGGAACCAAATAGATTCCGCTAGTTCTTTAAACTTATTTTTAATATAGATATTGTAGAATTGAAATGACGATTGCCGAAATCCATATAAACCCCAAGAAGATGATATTCGATATGCTGATGGGTTTGAATCTTCCAAACAAGACCGAATCCTTCAAATCATTATGGAACTTAATCATCACGAATAAGATTCCCAACCCTCCAACACCAAGCAATCCAGCAGGAAGATACCAAGATGAAATATTAAGAACGAAATTGCCAAGGAAGCGAACTGCAGCCCAGGGGATGATCCCGACAACAACCGCGAATATCAATGTCGATAACAATCCAAACAAAACACCTTTCAACAAGCCTTTGATATAGGTCTCTTCCGTACTTGGTGATGACCAGATAAATAAAATGAGAAATAACGGAAGTAATCCAAACAAGATGACCTTGGTCAGTATGTTCAGCATGTTCGCTGCGATAACCAGCGAATCAGCAGTCAATAATGGATCAAAGAGCATCTGAATGTTTCCCAATACAAACCCAAATGAAACGATACACAGGACAATCAAAGAACGGATCACCAAATTGGAAATTGCTGCTTTTTCTTCACCGACAATCAATGACACATCTTCTTCCATCTTCGGATGAATTGTAGAAACGAAGGTTAACACATTTTCAGTCTTGCACTGATTGTTGAAATAATCATAATTTCCAGAGATAGCCTTCTTAAACATTCTGCTATCCATCGATTTCTTTCTTAAATCATCATGTATCTGATAAAATTTCAAGTATTCATCTGGATGCTCTACTGAATTGATTGCACTTTCATAATCAGGGTATTGCATCAAGTCCTTTTTACATAGCATGAGCACATCAAAATTGGTGCGCGCCTTAAGGGCTATTTTTAGCTTGCTCCAATAAGCAGCAGGCAATCTGGAATCGTTTGTCAATAACAAATTCAAATATTTTTCAGCTTCTTTAAATCGTTCATGGTAAATCAAATGATCTGAAAAATCCTGCAAGGACTCATTTAAAGTCTTAATTTCCTTTTTGGGTATCTTTTCTATATATATATCCATCAATTGCAATGCGAATTTATAGTTTTGTTCATGAATGGTTTCAAGAATCGCTTTTTTAATCTCAGCAAAAAATTCAGGAATTTCATAAATTCCCAAAAGAAGCTTTTCAAAGGAAGGCATGAACTTCAAGTCTCTTAAAACATGATGCAATTCAGATAACCTGGGCACCTTATAGATTGCACATATCTGAAGGATCAACGTTTCCTTGCAACGAGGTTCTACCTGTAAAACAACATCGGTCATCTGAAGGACATCCTTATAGAACTTCAGTTCAGTCAGTCTTCTCAAGGTATCGTTATATTGTGATACATAACCCTCTTTATCAATATCTATTAAAAATCTTGAGGTTGCAGCGAGTGCTTCATGAACCCATAGAATGTTTTCATGCACTTCTTTTTCAAGATTCTTTCTAATCATGCCATAAAGATTATGGGCGATCATTCTTTGGCTCGGTTCCTTTTTCCAACTCAAAATGAACTCAAAAAGCTCAGAATCAAATGTACTTGCCTGATTGAGCATTTTATAGAGATGCTTTTCTAGTGCTGCCAAGTATGGATTATCTTCTTTTTCACCGACACATGCCATGATTTGTTCAAATAATGGGAAGATGGGTTTAAGTGAAGTACCGGGAGTGAGCAAATCAAGATCCATCACTTGGAGCTTGCAAAGAATTTTTCCCCAAATCGCTTGTTTTGCATGTGGATCAACAGCGAGCGCTTCATCAAATATTTTTTCAGCACGCGAGAATTTGTTGGCTTTCAAATAGATGATTTCTGCATTTTTAATCTTATTTTCAATGATTGGATCGATTTTGTAGTTTTTGACTGCTTGTACACCAATTGGTTTTGTTTCAACGACATCAATAACTGGTGTTAACACCTTGATTGGCTTTTCAACCTTCTTTTCAAGTAAGGGTTCTAAAATCTTTTGATGTATCTTTTTAGGAACTACAGGTTTTGAACTCAACCATAATTGATCATATTTTTCTTGTTCTCTTATATAATGTTTCTTCTTATAAGGATCAGATGCCATGTCAATCACTTGAATCATGTATCTGTTCTTTGATGGTTGTTCTTCGATAATCTTGTGCATGATCGGATTGAATCTCTTATCAACTGGATCTTGCACAAATGATATTCCATACGTATTTAGGAACAATCCAAGATGCGCTTCAAAAGACAACCTTTCATCGTCGATGATTGACTGATAGTGCTTCAATGCTTCATCAAATTGGAGTGTGTTTCTTAGCTTGTCCGCTATAGATAGTCTCTCCATAATATTCTGATCATAACTCTGATCGACGTGATGCTCATATTTGCAGATAGGGCAATGCACAAGACCGGGAAGAATTTCATTTTTCTTCTCTAGCTTGTTACCGCATATGTAACAATCCGGATAATATCGTTTTTTAGGACTTTGCAAAAGATTCACCTCCTCATCGAATTTGATTCATCAATCTATAACTACATTATAGTTAAAAATTGGAAATATTACAAATATTCGATGCATAGTTGCGGTAAAACAGGCTATATTTGAGCAATAAAAGAGTTAATTCGCCAATGTCAGGCAAATTAACTCAATGACTTTCATTTATACTTCAAAACGTTCAATTCTTCAGTAATTAATATGAAACAGCTTAATGCATTGTTTTTGTGAATTAGTCCTGCTGTTTAATGGTTTGAGCCAGTTCAACAAGGGAGATGAATTCTTCTCGGTAACCATGCTGATCTTCCCCTAAAGCGTCAGTTGCGCGTGATATGATTTGTGAAAAACTAGAATCATATCGGTAATCAGAATTTCTGAGTAAGAGGCCGAATTCCACAACGCTGCTGGCAAATCTGAAGGATTCGCTCGGAGTTTCTGTATAGTCACTTCTATAAGCGTGTCTTTGAATGAGCAGTGAAGTATCTTCGATTGGATCCTTATAACGTATGGAGACGGTAACGAATTCATCAGCAAAGTTTTCCCCTGTATATCTCAGCTCTGTAGGTAGTTCAAATTCCTTAGTTTCAATGGTTTCTTCTGAATCTGCTGGAATGATTTCATAAAATGCGATTACCACATCACCAGATCCCATATCTCCTGCATCCTTCTCGTCATTTTCAAAATCCGTATTGCTGAGCACTCTGTTTTCATATCCGAGCAAACGGTATCCCTTGACGTGCATTGGATTGAATTCGATTTGAAGCTTAACATCCTTGGCAACCGTAATCATTGATGATCCAAGCTCGTTCACGAATACTTTTTCAGCTTCTTCCATCGAATCGATATAGTAATATACACCATTTCCATTGTCTGCGAGTGATTCCATGATATCGTCTCTGATGTTTCCTGTGCCAAATCCTAAAACACTAAGGAAAACTCCGGTTTCTCTCTTCTCAGCAATCAATTCAATCATTTCTGCTGTGCTTGACATGCCGATATTGAAATCTCCATCGGTAGCAAGGATGATTCGGTTGTTTCCATTTTCAATGAAGTTGCGCGCTGCAACTTCATAAGCGAGTTCAATGCCTGCACCACCTGCAGTTGATCCTCCAGATTGAAGGCTTTCGATGGCATTCGTGATTGCTTCTTTGTCTGTGCTGTCTCCGCCTTCAAGGACGATCCTTGCTGCACCGGCATAAACGACGATGGATATTCTATCAACCGGTCTAAGCTGTTCAATAAGAAGATACAATGCACTTTTTAACAAAGGAAGTTTATCTGAGGTGTACATGCTTCCAGATACGTCNNTTGACTGAGTTCGGTACTGATCTTAATGACTTCTCCTTCACTAGGTCCAGCAATATCATAATTGAAGTAGTTAATCATTTCTTCAATTCTCACTGCGTTCGCTTGTGGTAAATATCCATCATTCAACATTCTTCTGACATTGGAATAGGATGCTGTATCGACATCTGTTGAAAATGTGGATACCGGCATATCTGATGTGTTGATGAATGGATTCTCGATGATCTCTGCATAAGTCTCACCTTCTGTTTTTACGTATTCCATATCTGGTTCCATTTGTATATCTTCATAATATCCATATTCTGAACAAGCAGTCAGTGCGAACAATCCCAATACTACCAAGACAAATAACATTTTTTTCATCATTTTTCCCTCTCTCTTTTTTATTTCACCTTCAGTATACCGATAACTTGTGTCAAACATTTGACGTCTCTGTGACATAGTTGTGACAATTTTTATGTGAAATACTTGGTCTGATTCTACACGTTTTGTGTTATTCTAAAAGAAAGAAATCAAAGGGGCGCGGTATTGTGAATATATTAATCGTCGAGGATGAAAAGCATTTAAATGATTTATTGCATGACTATGTGAAGGATGCATATCCCGATGCAGTGATTCATCAGGTCTATGATGGATTATCAGCATTGAACCGTGTGAGTGTCGAGGTTTATGATCTGATTCTTCTGGATGTCATGCTGCCCCATATGGGCGGCTTTGAAGTATGCAAGAAGATTAGAGAATCATCGAGTGTCCCAATCATTATGCTTTCTGCGTTAAATGATGAAGAAAACCAGATTAAGGGATATAACTTGGGAATTGATGAGTATGTGACCAAGCCTTATAGCCCTAAGTTGGTTATTAAAAAGATTGAAGCGGTTTTGGCGAGATATGAACATACGACTCCAGAAGAAATGTTGAAATATGGAGTGATTGAATATAACTTGACGAAATATAAAATCACGGTCGATCAGCAAATAGTTGAACTGAATAAGAAAGAGTGGGAATTGTTCACCCTTTTTATCAATAATATCGGCAGAATGTACACCAGGGAAGATTTACTAAACCTTGTCTGGGGGTTTGACTATTTTGGTTATGAACGCACAGTCGATACGCATATCAAACGGTTGAGACAAAAGTTAGGTTCAGCTTCCAGTTATGTCAGGACAGTCTATAAATCAGGATATAAATTCGAAAAATAATATATAGCAAGATTAAGGAGGGAGGGCAATATGAAAATCAGCATATTCATCAAAACTTTTTTCATTTTGCTGATCTCTTTTTCGCTTGTCTTTCTCTTAAGCATGTATATTTCATATCAAAGGTTTTCTCCAATGTACATCGAAGAAAACATCAAGAACGTCAAGTCATCGATTCTTTCCTCAGTAACTTTCATAGAGAACGGTTCAGCGCTTGAGAATACTGATTTGCAAGACTTGTCCAGTGAAACTTCCTTTGTCAGATTCAATAATAATGTAATCGCTGAAGAAATCGGACCCGATTTCTTAGACAATTCTGAGGTTTTAGATTTCGTCATCAGCATTTATGACAGCCCCGATTCTATAAAGGATGGAAATCTCACTTATTTCGTTCAGTTGGTGGAAGATATTTACTATATCAATTACATCTATCAGTTTGAACTGGGCGATTACTTGATCATCTCCACACGGATCCAATCTTTACAAAATGTAGACCGCGTGTTGAACAACATCAACATCACCCAATCCATCTTCATGATGATTGCCATCACTCTGCTTTCCATTATCATCTCTATCAATATATCAAGACCTATAAAAAAGATTAGCTTGTACGCGAAAGATATATCTCAATTGAAATTTGCGGGAAAACTTTCCATAAAGCGTAGAGATGAATTCAGAGATCTTGTCAGCTCGCTGAATGAGATGACATTCAATTTGAAGAAAACCTACGCTGAACTGAATGAGGCCAATCAAAAATTAACCAATGATATCGATTTTGAAAAGGAACAGGAAGAAAAAAAGAAACACTTGATCATGACCATCAATCATGAGATAAAAACACCGCTTGCAGTCATGAAGGGAATGATTGAGGGCATGATTGACGGTGTGGGCAGATATAAGGATAAAGAAAAATATTTAAAAGAGTTATTGAATCAAATTCAAACCATTGAAAACATCACGCAGGATCTAACCTATTCACTAAAGCTTGAAGACAAAATGAAAACAGGTGATTGGTCAGATACATCTGTGATAGATGCTAATTTCGGTTCTTTGGAAGAACTGGCAAAGCAGAACATGATTAAAATCAGTAAAAAAATAGTTTATACTGAAGTGCTGATGAATGGTGAATTGTTGTTAATCCTATCAACGAATTTGATTAAGAATGCGATTCTATATAGTGCAGATAGACATGTTGGCATTGAAGGTACTATTGTTGGTGATGAGTTTGTTTATACCGTTAGAAATAAGGGTGAAATACCTGAAAAAGCTTTGGATAAATTATTTGATTCATTCTACAGAGTGAATCCAAATGAAAGTAAAAAATCGGGCTCAGGTTTGGGATTATTCATTGTTAAGCAGATTTGCGAGCTCTACGGATACCCTTATAAGATATTTAATGACAACGGTGAGGTTGTCGCAAAAGTACAAATCAAAATAAAAAAATAATCTGTCACGACTTTGTCAAAAGTAATTGATAAGATAACAGTGAAGGAGGTGCAAAATGAAAAAGTTAAGCTTGTTACTGAGCATGTTATTGATGATGTTTCTTTTCATCGGATGTGCGATGGAAGAAAATGTCCCGCAAGAAGCTAGTATCTATGGTTCTTTAATCTATGATTGGGACAGCATGACATTCACAAAGATTTCACAATATGATATTTTGAATCATGTTGGAAATCCTTTTGATGATTTTGTCATTTTGCATGAGAAAGTCACGGGTGAAGCGCTCACTGTAGCTGAATTTGAGGGTTACGAAGATTTGTTCTCCATACTTGACCAGTTATCAGAATCATCCAATGCAACATTCAGCACAATATTGGCTTATTCTTCACTTGAATTCAGATCCTCACTAGACATCTATTCCATCCAACTTACTTTAAATGATATTGTCCTCTTCAATATGCTGCAATCCCTTGTAGAGGATATAAAAGCGGAAATAGATGGGGTATACTATCTATCAAAAATCAATTATATTGAGAGTAGATTATCCATCGACTTAAATGAAGATGATATTCATGGTTTAGACTACTTGCAAGATTACTATAGCGAGCTTGTTGAATTCAATCCTTCCGTTCAGATCACGCTTCTTACCTTTGAAGAATTGATAGTTGAATTTGAAAATATGGGTTACATTCCTACTGCTGAAGTGAGAATACAACTCGAAATTGCTCACCAAATCATCTTGGATTTAGCCAATGGTTAAGAAGTGAATTTGGTCCTAAACAAATATAAATAAAAATGGTTCCGCTCGATGCAGAACCATTTTTTTGTATGTTATTTATATTGAAAAACGATTAAAACCATTCTTTTCTTTGAATCGTTGAAAGAATAACTTCAGTAGGAATCATGATGATTTCTGTAACAAATCCTGTGTTCAATTCAAAGTAATCTGAACTGTTTTCATAGGATAATACGACCGGTCCATAAACTTCTTCAACCAATTCAGGATGATCAATATATGGATTTCTATTATTTTGATTGATATAAATCTGTTGATTACGATTCATTTCAAATGCATCAACAGGATCTTGTTCATGCCATTGCTTGAACATTTCAAGACTGCCGATGACGCTTGTGCTGATCGCCAATCCCCATCTGGTGTTCATGTAGAAAATTATTCTCGCTACATCGCCCTTGTCAGCTTCTCCAGGGAACCATCCGCCGGTTCTTGCTCCATATGTGCCAGTGCCTTGAACGAAAGGCAGATTGCCTCTATTGCTGTTGATGCTGGGATTCGATGGTCTTAGGTTGTTGATATCAGAAACAGAAGCTGTACCTAGCTTGGATTGCGGCCACACGTGTTCTTTATTCCAAGTGTTCGCTCCATCCCATACGCCTGATACGGACGCTCTGTTATAAATGAGTAAGATATTTCCTGGTCTGCTGGGATCCGCATCTGTTTCATCCAGCACATAGCTCGTGCTTGAATAACCGATTGTTTTCATGCCTGCAGTAATGATTCTAGTGAGTTCCGCCTTAAGGGCTGTTCCTGTTAAACCGCTTAATGAAGCGTAATATCCGCTATAGCTTGAACGTGCAGGAACTACAACATCAAAGTATCCAGTAATAATGATGTCATTGGAAATCTGGATTTGATAGGACATTCTGACACTGACTGGTGCATCTGTCTGTGTGACAATTCCTGATCCTGAAATAGCTGATGGATTGCTGCTGGTCCAAATAATGATACCATCGAAGAATACATCATTTGAATCAACTAAATCCAGGTTAGATGTGACTTCGGTTGGTAGATTGAAATTCAAATGAGAAAGCAGGATTGTTTCAATTAAGGATGCTTCAAGAGATGTACTGACTTCAACAGATTCCACACCAATTAAAAATAGTTTGTATGCGCTGTTGATTCTGAAAACGTTGGCAGTGATGGTGACATTCAGTCCTGCGGTTTGACCTGCAAGTTTGTTTTGAATAGCCAAAATAACCGATGAAGATAAATCCGATGGAATTTGTAATTCAATCAACCCGTTCAGATTCATCAATGAAAATGATGTGGTTCCTGCTGAATAGTTTTCCATCAGCAGTCCGGAAATTTCAATCAACTGGCTTTCATAAAGATCAAGATCGAGCGGATCAGAAACCTGGTCAATGGTAATGACTTCTGTTCCTGTGACATCAAGCATTGTGATTGAAGTGAGCAGAATTTGTCCCTGATTGCTTGTCTTCGTTCCTCTGATGATGATTTCATTGCCGACTGCGATTTGAGGTAAATAAGATTTAGGTGAAAAAACCATTATGCCGGCTTGATTGTCTTGAATAAAGAAATAAATACCGGTTGTAGTTTCATAGAAGGATGTAATCACTCCGGTTGTTTTGATGATGGAGTTGTTCGGTTGGATGCGTGCTTGGGATAATGTGAGCGGCTCACCCTCTCCAATCAAGACGGTGAACTCCTTTGTCAAGGTATAGGTTCCTAAAGACAGGGTTGCTGTCAAAGATACGGATACTTGTCCCGATGCAGGTACAGTGACTGCTTTGGTGACTAAATTGATAAGGGAGTTGTTGATATTGCTTGTATTTTGATAAGTCCATGTGATTGTACTTTGATATGCTCCGGATGAAGGGAGAACGATTGATTCACTTTCAAGGAAAGAAGTCTTAATCAATAAGGATGCATGATCTTCAGTAATCTTTTGTAAATCAACTGGAACAGAAACTCCGCTATAGGATGTCCATGTGATGTTATCAAGTAATATTTGCGCTCTCGCCTCAACACCTGTCGTATGAACAAACTCTAGTAAAAATTCTCCAGTGATATCAATATCAGGAATGGTGAACGTCTGCTTGACTGCTGATTCAGGATCAATATTGAATATTCCATAAGAAACACTATTAATCAGAACTTCTACTTTTCTTTCATTGATATTGGTAAATCCCCTAAGGACATCAAAAGTTAGATTTTCAATTCCTCCATCAATCGTTGCTGAAAGCTTTGAGTTATCCATTTTGCCAGCAAGGAGTATCGCTTTTCCATCAAGTGGTTGATCTCCTCTGGCACCAGCGGCATTCCAAAGTATCTGATTGATTCCGGTATAAGAAAATGCAGTATAGCTTGATGAGCTAGCAGTAAGTGTTGTAAAGGTTTCTACATAAACAATCCCTTCTTCAACTTCTCCACCACCTTCAATGACTTCAACCCATTTTGCATACAGTGTGATGTCTTCTGTGATTGGAAGCAGTTCAAAATCAAATAAGGATGTCAGTGTTTGGTCAAGATACCATCCTGAGAATATATAGTTTTCTTGGGTTGGGTCAACAGGTTGATTAGCGAAACCATTTTCAATGACAACCTGATCCTCAGGGGTGTAATCTCCGCCATTGGATTGATAAGTGACTGTGAACTCCAAATCATCAATGACAATCAAGACCCATTTCGCATAAAGCGTCATGGATGATGTGACCTGGTCAGTAGAGAAGTTCCAAATGATTGATAATGCGCTATTTTGATACCAACCATCAAATGTATATCCTTCTTTTGTTGGTTCAGCAGGCTCAGCAATCAATCCTGTTACTCCAGCAAGTAAAGCACTCGGTGTGTAATTTCCACCGTTTGAATTAAACGATACATAGAAGTTTTCTTGAATCATTTCCTCAGCAATTACAGTTAAAGTGAAACTGGTTGTATACTGCTTATAATCAACAATTGCAGATGCTGTAATCACAACCTCTGTATCTTCATCAGGTCTAGTCACAAGCCCTTGGTTTCCATCAAAAATAATCACGGAATGAAGATTACTTGACCATAGAATCTCAGTATCCAAAAGTATGGATGATTCCAAGATGACAGTGAAGTCATCTGTAACATGGCTCATGGTATCTTCACCAGAAAATTGAATCAATGTTTCTGAAAATAAATCAATAGGCTCTTCAGCTTCCTGACAGGAAAACAAGGTAAATATGGATAATGCAGTAAAGATTAACAAAAGTAGTTTTTTCATGCAGTACATCCTTTTTCATATTATGTAATTTCCTTCATCATAGATGAGGTTTTATAATCGCAGTATAATCATTATAACACGCATGAATAAAACACTATAAATAAAAAACCACTTTTTGAGTGGTTCTTAAAGTTTTTCGGGCTTATGGAAATAATATCCTTGATGCAAGAAACAGTTCATCTGCACCAACTCTTCGCAGATTTCTTTGGATTCAACCGCTTCTGCTATCACACGCTTGCCTTCCAATTTAGCTATCTTAATAATCATTTGAACAATGATGCTATTCTTTTCTGATTCCATGTTGGTAATAAATGATCCATCGATCTTGATGATATCATAATTGATCGAATCTAAAATGGAAAGAGAAGAATAATGACTTCCAAAATCATCAATAGCAATGATGTACCCAAAATCTTTATACTTATTGATAAACTCATTGCAGATATCAAATCCACGGACAAACGTATTTTCGGAAACTTCAATGACAATATCTGTTTGATTCAAATGATTCTTTTCAACTTGAGCATTAAGTATATGAATATAATCATCTCGTAAAAAGGTTCCCGGAGATAAGTTGAGTGTCAATTTTGTTTTTTTATATAAATCCCTTTTATGTATCTCAGCATATGCAGTAATAGCCTTTTTGGCAAGGTACTCATCGAGCAAATCAATCAAATTAGATTGTTTGGCGATACGAATAAAGTGCTCAGGTGGAATCTGACCTTTTTCTTTGTCATGCCACCTTGCAAGAGCTTCAATATAAACAATAGCACCTGAACTTACATCAACAATTTGTTGAAAATGTACTTCTATTTCTGAATTGAGAATTGCTTGATAAAGTTCATATGCCAAGGATACGTTTTGAATCAATTGCTCGCTCATCTTTGTCACATACTTGAAAATGGTATTGTGCTCCTGTATAGAAGATTCACGCATTGCAAGAATTGAGAACGAAATGAGTTCTGTCAAGCTAGTCGTATCACTTGGATATTCAGAATATCCAATATTTTTCTTTGTTTGAACTGCCACATTTTGAACATCATAAACTTTGAATACTCCATTTTGAAACGTTTTTTGCAAATAATCCAGTTCGGTTTCCGTTGGGTTGATCGCGATATAAACGAATTGATTGCTTGAGTATCTCGCAATTAAACGATTGCTTATCTCCATAGCAATATATTCTTCTGCAACCTGCTGAATCAAAGCATCCGAGATTTCATTTCCATAATAACTTGCAATCAATGAGTAATTTCTGAGTTCAATGAAAAAACAAATGGCGCTTTCTATGTTTTTCATTGTTTGTATGGTATCGAACAAACCCTTGTAATCAAGTAAACCTGTTAAGACATCATGCTTGCTTTGATAATCAAGACGTTGGTTAAGTTCAATGAGGTCGGTGATATCCTGCCCTACAGAAACAACAAATTCAACTTTTCCATTGGCATCAAACAGTACGTCATTTTTCCAGGATATATATCTTTTATCATCATTGATGGTTATAATACTTTGATCTGAAGATGAATAGCTTTCTATCGCTTCATCAAACCACGGAAAATCATGCCGATTTTTGAGTTGATAGATTTTAAATATACTCTCGCCTATTACTTTTCTATCTGCTCCACCAAAAATCTTAGTAAAGCTATCGGAAGCGAAAACGATTATTCCATGCACATCAACTTTTACGATCAAACTCTGTGTGCTCGCAATGATTTGCTTACTTTCGGTTTCCAACAAATCGTATTGGACTTTCTTATCTTCTAGAGACCTTTGAGTCATTTCAAAATCAGTTACGTCAAAGCCAACAAAAACATATCGTTGCTCAAGCGTGTATGAACCTCTGACAAAGAGATATACATAAGGTTCCATCAGTGGAAGTCTAACCCTGAATATAGCGCTTGTGGTCTTTATTCCTTGTGTGAATGTTTGGAAATATGTGAATATTTGTTGATCCTCAGGATGAACAAATTCTTTAAAATCATTTAGAGTGGACTCGTATTCTTTATAGTTAAGATTATATTTCTTTTGAAACTGCGATGAAAATTCGATCTTGATTTTCCCTGTTTTTTTGAAGTATTCAATAAAAATCGCTTCCGTTTGATCATAAGATGCATTCGTAATTTGTGCAATCTTTTGATGCAGGATGATTTCAGTGTAAATGCTGAAGGCAACAACAGCCAAAGCTATCGAATTTACAAAATGGTATACGGCATCGATTGGTTTATTGACAATGATTCCATCTTGGTATAATCCTAATTGATGCTGCAGGAATTCAAAAACTGCATACATCATTAAGACGGTTGCAGCACTATATAATTTCTTATTTTTAAGCTCTACACCATAAATCATCATTAAAAATGACATCATGAATAGAGAACCAAGATTTATTTGATCGTGAAAATCATGCATTGGGCTGGTAAATCTTAGAACTATATAATATGCCGTATAAAGAATTACCACAGCGATTAAAATGACAAGTATTGCTTTTCTTTTTATCATAGCGCCTATATTATATCAAACTATCGTTATTTCCTATTTTTAAATGCACCAATTCTATATTAAATTCATTCAATTTCAGCTAATTGACACAATTTCACTTTATTAAACAACAAACAATCACTTTAACATAAGGAATATCATGAATGATGGAATAGAATAAATGATTGAAATATGCGATTTCATAAGAAAAATATGACAGTCCGAGGACCATCATATTACTTTTTTGATTACTTGTTAAGCCCCAAACGCATTGCCGAAAGCAACGTGCCTGTCGTATCTGTTCCATTTTCCCAATACATCATACCGCCAAGCTCCATATCTAAAATATATGCGCTCTTATCTTCAATAGATCTTGGATCATCATAGGAAACGAATTCTGTCCCGTCATTTTTAACAATGTATGGAACACCCGCGCTTGCATCATAATATCTCGTATACGTGCTATTTGATAGGTAGTTATTCACGATGTATGCATAATAGACTGATCCGTCACCTGTCCAGCTTGACCAAGTTTGTGTTGTTGAATTGAATGATCTAATCTGTTTCATTCCATAAAATGCAACCCCAACAATGATTTTCGAATAGGGAATACTATACGTATCGTGATAGATTGCTACGCTTTCTTCAATGGAACAGCTTGTCAATGTTCTGCCCACACCAAATGTCGGATGATGGTTTGTCGTATCTCTAAATAATGCATTTTGATAATATCCGCTGCTGGAAGTCATGCCGTATGTCATCATATTGATATAATCCATATACTGCTGTGAATTTATCAAATCATACATGGGTGGCTGCCACATGCCACCGGCAATCGCTGCAGTCACTAAATGGTTTGGATTATTCGCTTTAACCTTCATGGAAACAACACGCATCAATTCAGTAAATCTCGCTTCTTCTCCAGACCTTGGTGTTTCCCAGTCAATATCGACCCCATCAAATCCATAGGTATTGATTGCTTCGACGATATGATCTGCGAATGTATTGACTAAGGTTGGACTGGCTGCGATGACTGACCATGAGGATTCCGGAGCGACGGACATAATTACCCAGTTTCCATGAATCTTCGCTCTTGGCATAATGTATGTTTCAACGTTCGCTAAGTAAGTTGTTCCAATCAAGGATGCATCATCGGTTGCAGTGATGAAAGCAGTATTGATGATATCCAGAGTTTCAAAGAATTCATCATTCAATAGATGATAGTTCCTATAAATATAGCTGGATGCGATTCCTGTAGTTAATTCCTTATATCCATCGACTTGAATTTCATAAATCTTATTGAATGTTTCTTCTTCAGTCGTTATGGTTGCAGTCAAGGTAACGACTGTCTGTTGATAAGGCTTGGTAAACTGACCTGCTGGACTGATAATATTTTCATAATCAGATGACCATGAAATTTGATATTTGCTGTAGGTCGTAGGCAATTCAAGGTCAGTTGTAGCAACCAACGGAATAAATTCAATTAAGTAATCTTCTAACGCTTCCACAGTATATCCCTCCCATACGGCATGGTAAGTGATGTTTGATATGCCTTTACTTTCAAGATATCTCGGAAAAACAGAGTATATATTAACTCCATCGCTCCATCCATTGAAGATGAATTCATCTCGAACTGGAGTCGGAAGAACACTTGAGAGATTAAGAGTTTCGGTATAGTTGAAATTGATATGATCTTCTGGGTAAACTGACATTTCCAGATTACCAGATTCATAAGTGTTCAACTCTTGATCAAATAAGAGAAATAACCGTTCATCGGTGTTTTCTACATAGCTGAACATGATATCTTTGGTCGCTTGATCTACTAAATTGTCATGAATAGCAATTATATAGTCATAATCTGGAAGATTTAAGTTAGATACTGAGTTATCCGCAGCATCCTTTCCAACTACTTCATAAGCCTCATAACTTGGATTGTAAACAATGAACATCTTATAAAACCATCTTAAAGATACATCCTTGGTATTAATTAATGTGAGTGCCGTTCCTGTGGTATTATTCAAGGCAGTGATGGTTAATACATGCTCTGGCTCTTCAGTAGAAAATATATTGCTTTTCCAAAGCCCGCCATCCAAATCGAATGTCACTTGAACATCAACAAAAACATCCGGTTCTGTGGGAATCGGTTCAGAAGGTATTTTACAACCAAAAAACGTGAATAATATAGTGAGTAACCAGAGGAGTGAGAAGGTTCGGTTCATAATATCTCTCTTTCGGATGTAATTCGTCATTGATAGTATAGTGGAAGATGATTAGATGTGCAAGATGTCAGCTTGATGTTGGCCTGTTTATTCTTATTCTGTAAAAAACTTTCCATGATTGCTCAATCGAATGTTCGAATATTCCATTATAATGGAGTTGAGGAATCTCATCATGATAAAAATCAACGAAATCAATGATTTGAATCAACTCTATCAGTATTATATGAAGAAAACGTTAGAAGATAAAACGTTTGTTTTACTATCATCAGAAGATTTCCTGCGCATGGTTAAAAAAGGATTTGCAAGAGTTAGTCAAGAAGGGTTGAACATCAATGGCTTCATGATTTGGCACATGCGTGAAAAACAATGCTATATCACGATGCTAATCGGGGATTCCTTAGAAATCAAGAACAATTTACTAGAGGCGTTTGAATCTATCATTAGAATGGATGGTCAGACCGACGAAATTCTCATCCATTTCATGAATCCAATCTCTTTATCTTGGTATCCAAAAAAGAATGTCGTGCACCCTTGTTATCAAGGAGTTCTGCTTGATGAAGAAAACTTTGAACTTTACCAACATCATACATACTTGGTGCACAGCATCCAAGACACGTATTATCGGGACTTATCCTCATTTGTCATTCCTGATGATGTCATTGATCATCTAAATCTTAATGAACAAGAGGGAATCGAAATCGCTTTTTATGATCCTAAAAAACATAAGGGCTTAATTGAGTTCACTGAAGACATCCACGCACCCCATTGGAGAGATGTCATCCTAGATAACGAAAAAGCTGAACATGTCCTACCTCTTCTAGTCGCGTTGAAAAATAATCGGGTGATTGGATTCACCGGACCTCTTAAAGTTGAACCAAACGGGAGAGGTTATTTTGCGGGTATCGGAATCTTAGAATCTGAACGCGGTAAAAAAATAGGAAAAACTCTCTTTTTCATGCTGTGTCAACGATTGAAAGAGATGGGTGCTTCTTATATGACTCTATACACCGGTAATCAAAATCCCGCACGTTTCATCTATCTTGATGCTGGATTTAAGGTTTTTAAAAGCTTTGCTACGATGAAGAAAACAATCAAATAAATAGTTAAAATCATTGCTGCTCTCAGGTGATTTTGATATAATGAGTCATAAATAATAAAAATAAGTTGAGGTGTAGTCATGGATCAAGAAATTCTATTTGTGTTGCTTGAAAAATATGCAGATTGGGAGGGTTCGTTTCTTGCTGCAGAAATTATGGAAAAGAGTTTTCAGAAAAGTAGCGGGTTTGTTGTAAAAACATTATCCCTCACCAAACAAGCAGTTGAATCCATCGGTGGATTTAAGACATTCCCCGACTACGATTTAAATTCAGCACCAAAACACTTCAAAGGACTTATCCTGATTGGTGGAACTTCTTGGCGCACCAAGGAATCTGAATTATTCATTCCAATGGTCCAACAAGCAATCAAAGAAAATGTAGTTGTCGGTGCGATTTGCGATGCTTCTCAATTTTTGGCAACACATGGACTCATCAATCATGTCAAGCATACCAGCAACGATTTAAATGATTTGTTATCGATCCCAAACTCAAAATATAAGAATAAATCCAACTATCAAAATGCCCAAGCTGTCAGTGATCAACATATCGTTACTGCGAACGGGAGCGCACCATTAGAATTTGCGAAAGAATTATTAATTGTTCTTGGAGTCAGTACAGTTGAAGAAGCTGAAGAGTTCTACACATTCAACAAGCTTGGGTATATTGAATATCTCAAACAAATGAAAATGAAAAATGAGTCCGAAACTTAGGACTCATTTGTTTTTTATGACCGATGACTGAGATATATTTCTTCAATCTTTTCTGCGATATATTCAATGTCTTCAAGCTTGTTTTGAATTCCAAAAGAAACCCTGATCGTTCCTGTCTGTTTGATGTCAGTTTGCTTAATCGCACATAAAACATGAGAAGGCTTGATATCAGTCGCGTTGCATGCGCTACCCGTTGATACATAAATATGCTCTTGATCTAAGGCGAATGCCAAATCAAAGCTTTTGATATCATTAAAAGATAAGCTGAGAATTCCCGGTAATCGTGTTTCTCCAAGTTGTGGGCCGTTCAATCTGATTGATGGAATCTTCNNTTTTTAGATGATTGTTCAAGTGCTTCTGCGAGACCAATGATTCCCGCTACATTCTCTGTTCCTGGTCGGTGACCTGATTCCTGCATGCCGCCATGAATGAGATTTTCAATTTGAAAAGTATCTTTCTTGTATAAAAATCCAATGCCTTTTGGTCCATAAAACTTATGTGCGGATACCGTCATTAAATCAATATCCAATTGACTCAAATCTATCTTCATATTTCCTATCATCTGGACTGCGTCCACATGAAGTGCTACATTGTTCTTTTTGCAGATCGAAGAAATCATATTTAAGTCTTGAATCGTTCCGATCTCGTTGTTACCCCATATTACAGATACCATCAGGGTGTGTCCGTTCATTTTTTCTATCAAATCTTTGATATTGATGAATCCTTCATGATCGACATCGAGCATGTGAATCACATAGCCCTTCTTTTCCAGATAGCTACAGGTGTGAAGGGTGGCGTGATGTTCAATCTTCGTCGTGATGATTTCCTTTTTTTCTGGATGCATTTCAGCGTATCCGAGAATCGCTAAATTAGTCGCTTCAGTTCCACCGGATGTGAAGACGATTTCAGATGGCTTGCAGTTGATGATGTTCGCTACTTTTTTTCTGGCTTCATTGATCGCCTTTTTAGAAAGTGCTCCCAACTCGTGAATGGATGATGGATTGCCATAAAAACCTTCTAAAAAAGGCTTCATTTTTTCATAAGCGATTGGAGAAAGCGGAGTCGTTGCTGCATGGTCCAAATAAATAGTTTTCATCATTCACCTCTTGATGGTTAAATATAAATCCTCAATGTGATCTAGTTTTATGAAACGATAATCTTCTTGAATATCTTTGAATTTAACTTCATGAACATCAATACCTTGAAATTGCTTCAAGAAGCCATCCATTAATTTTTGTATGGCATAGGATTGATGGATGATGCAAGGTTCGTCATCATCGAAAAGCTCAATCGATTTTTTCTTGATCTCCTCATATTGAACTGGTAAATCATATGCGTTTCCCCTGAAAACGACATCCTTATTCTCATTTGTGATGATCAGTTTTATTTTCATCTTTTCACCTCTAAATCATGAATAAAAGATAATAAATCAAAATGGCTAAGAAAACAATTGAATTAAACAATTTGATCCAGTGCAGTTTTTCTCTCATGAAAATGGAAACGGATTGAATCGATTGTGTCTTGTAAGCAATGAGCGTGATGATGATCAATGGTAAAACAAAGATCAGATTGTAGATTGCTAGTAACAATAAACCTCTTCCGACATTATCAGTGAAATGAATCAAGTGAAGGATTGCTGTCAGATAAGCCTGCCCTGTACATAGAAATTCAGTGAATGAGATAATCAATCCAATCAAGAATGTGATCACATAAATTGACTTGCTGCCTTCATCCATCTTCTTTGTGAAACGCTCCATCATTTTCCTGTTGAACTTTTGAATCCCTCTTGGAAGCTGGTTTTTAACAAGATTATATTTTTGAAGCATCGTTACAATAAAATCATAAAAGTTCAAGAGAAATAATATACCTGATATTCCAACGATAATCCATGGAATGGTCTTCACCAGAAAGGATANNAGTAAAAGCATTGCAATCGCGCAAGGATTGACCCCATCTACAAATCCCAACAATATAAAGTAAACCAGTGAGAAGTCACTCGGTGGAGCAACCATGATCTCAAGCATCTGAGTTGATTGAGCGATGTCTCTGATTTCAAATGAATCAATTGCATTGTTGATATCTGTTCTTCCAGCAAAATAACGATCTCCGACAAATATAATCGGAACCATGCTTTCATTGGATGAGACATCAAAAGTAAACTGGTAATTTCTGAAGAGTGAAGTGTTGTCGCTGTCTTCTTCAAGAATAATCTTTTGAACCATAACTCCTTGTGCTTCCAATCTTTCAAACGCTAGATCTTCAGTTTCAAGGTTTTGGCAGATTGTACAATAAAGGGAACCAAAATAAACCGCATCATATGTTTCATCTGCAGCAATACTATTTAAAGGACTTACTTGAAATGCTGAAAGTCCTAGAATTGACAATATAATTGTTAAAACATAAGTTATTTTTTTCATCATGTATCCGCCGATTTTTTTAGATTCATCGTTCTTCTCTTTTTATTATAACATGTAAATAAAAACGAGAAAAATTTCTCGTTATTGTAAGTTCTTAAATCAAGGTTTGATAGGAGATTGTTTGACTGTTTTGTTAAATTTTTGATGTTCTGCTGCAGCTTTTTTTACCAGCACTGATGCAGATGCTTCATCCAAAATAACAGTGCAATCGGGGTGTAGCTGCAAGATGGATGCCGGCAAGCTCTTTGTCACTTTGCCTTTAATCATCTTATAAACAACCTTGGCTTTTTCTTTACCTGAAGCGACCAATACTATTTTCTTTGAGTACATGATGTTCTTGATACCCATTGTTATCGCGAACTTAGGAACTTCATCAATATTTTCAAAAAATCTGGAGTTATCCATTCTGGTTTGTTCATCTAGAGTGACAATGAAGGTTTCATTACCCAAAGGCGTTCCAGGTTCATTGAATCCGATATGACCATTGGATCCGATACCGAGGATTTGAATATCCAACTGATTTTCATGAAGTTCGCTATTATAGTCAGCTGCAAGATCATCAATTCTTGTGATGTCGTTTTCTGGAATGTGGATGTTCTTCTCTTGGATATCGATGTGCTTAAATAAATTTTCATGCATAAAAGAATAGTAGCTTTGCGGATGGCTTCTTTCGATTCCAATATATTCATCTAAATTGTAAGATTTGACATCCATAAAGGATATCTTGTTTTTTTTGTAGGCTTCAATCAAGTTTTTATACAAACCGATTGGAGATGATCCAGTCGCCAAACCGATATTCAAATCTGGTTTCTTCCGGATTTCCTTCATGACGATGGATGCAGCTTTTTTTGAGATTTCCTCGTAATTCTTGCAAATAATAATTTTCATATGTTCACTCCAATACTTCTGATATGCTTATCTATTTTTCTTTAGTGATTCTCTAATGTTGCCGTTATGCTCATCAAGAAGTTCTTCAATCTTGTTGCGGTCTTCTACCTTGGAAATGATTCCAAATATTGCATATTTAACGGAGTTGTATTTTAATAAGTATTCTTCTGCAACTTCTCTGGTCACACCAGTGACTTCCATGACGATGCGTTGCGCTCTGGATACCAACTTGTCATTGTTCATCTGCAAATCAATCATCAGATTTTCATAAACCTTACCGATTTTTACCATGGAGGCAGTTGTAATCATATTCAAAATCAGTTTTTGAGCAGTACCTGACTTCATGCGCGTTGAACCAGTCAATGGTTCAGCGCCTGTGATGGCTTCAATCGGATATTTTGCGACTTTCGCGATTTCTGAATCTGCGCTGGTTGTGATACATCCAGTTTTACAGCCGATTTCATTGGCATACTCAATACCGCCGATTGCGTAAGGCGTGCGTCCGCTTGCTGCGATTCCGATTACAAAATCAGAATCCTTTAAATGGTGGTGCTTTAAATCATCTTTTGCTTGTTTTTTTGAATCTTCAGCGCCTTCTACAGAAATTCGAAGTGCCCGATCTCCACCAGCAATAATACCGGTGACCATGTCTGTTGAAACGCCAAAGGTTGGCGGACATTCGCTTGCATCCAAAACTCCAAGCCTGCCGCTTGTGCCTGCTCCAAGATAAAGCAATCTTCCACCCTTTTTAAAGGTTTCAGTGACCATATCAACAACTATGGTAATTTGATCAATCGCTTTTTCAACTGCGATTGGTACTGTTTTATCCTCGTTATTGATAAGTCTTAGAATTTCAGCTGTAGACACCAAGTCAATATTCTTTGTGTTTTCATTTCTTTTTTCTGTGCTGATTTTACTGATATCAATCATGATTCACACCTCTTAGAAAGTTTTAAAAATCCTAAATAATATGCTCCAATCACTGGTTCAATCGGATAAATATCAATTTCAAAATCTTTTATACTCTTTCTTAGTTCTTCAATCAATGTTTCTTTTACATAAGGCGCATTGAGGAGAAATCCACCTCTTAACGCGATAATGACTTTCTCTTTGTGGCTCGATTTGTTATATGCGTTAATCGTTTGTTTTGCAAGATGCTTGCCTTCCATCTTCAATAAATCGATGGCATCTTGGTCTTGATTTAATGCACATTCAGCAATGAACTTGGATAATTTTGCGATATCGCTTTTGTTGCTGTTATAAACAAAGTTTTTAATGTCTTGATAATCAATGACGTCAATTTCTTTGAGAATCATTTCTGATAAGTTACTGTAGGATAAATTGCTTTCTTTTTCTTCAATGATTTTTTTTAGAGCGGTGATTGATAAATGATATGCGGAGCCTTCATCCCCTAAGAGATGGCCAAAGCCTCCGATGAGATTCGTTTTTTCACCATCAGTGACCATTAAGACACTTCCTGTACCGCCGATGACCATGATGACGTTGATGTCTTTATCTTTTTTGACTGAGTAAAGCGCAATAATCGCATCTGAATCTAAATCAACTGTTGCATCAAACTTTTTTTCTAATGATTTGATGAAAAGTGTGCTTTTCTTAATCTTTGAATATCCTGCGATGCCCATTTGAATGAAAAGCTCACGATTAGGTTCTAAATCTTTTTCTAAATCTTCGATTGTATGTTCAACATTGGATTTCGCGATGTCTTCATCGATGGAGAAGTTTGAGAATCCATGTTCAACTCTTCTTAATTCTTTGCCATTGATGTCAAAGAGGACGCCAAGTGTTTTTGTTCCGCCACCGTCAATTCCGATAATATATTTATTCATAACTGACTGGAATCATACCTTTTGGTATCAATTCCCCTCTTAAGTACTCTAGGAGTGCTCGTACAGAGTTTGGTGTGTATTCATAGATACAAACATAGTTTTCAATCTTTTTTGCATAGTGAAGATCGTAAGGATTTCTCATAGAGATGACATGAAGTTCAATCTTCATATCAGATAGTTTATCAATCAGTTCAATTTGAGACTGATAAATGTTGGCATTATAGGTGCATAAGACAACCTGTTGATACTTTTCAGCATTTTTAACGATTTCACCGATGATTTCTGATGAAGGTTGAACGGGAAGCGTCATCGTATCTAAAGTTGTGAGATCCTTCTTAATCTGTTTGATGATGCTATGTTGTCCGTCTGATTCATCTGCGATGGTTGTTGCTACAGGAAGAACTCCGATGAATAAAGCATTCTTCTTAAGCTT